>JBGOUW010000159.1:0-9620 GCA_041477755.1 Binatia bacterium | reverse complement strand
GTCCGGCGTCTGTGCCAGCCGGTCGCCGTCAACGGCGGGCTCACCGTCGACGCGTGCAGCAGCGACCCCGGCTTCGGGGCGGTCAAGGGCGGCACTGTGGTCGACTCGAAGTGCAACCGGACGACGATCGCGTAGGGTCAGTGTGTGACCAACGCGTTCGCCTTCGACTCACTGGCCGTCGGCGACACGACTGTGTACGTGACCTCGCCGATGATCAGCGAGCATGTCGATTGCGACACCATCCCCGTCCACGTCACCAACGCGGCGTTGAATCTGAACGGACCCGACGCGATCGGTGTCGATTTGCAAGACAACTTCCGCGCAGTCTTCAGCACCGCACCGCCGGCCGGCAGCCGTGTGTTCGTGAATTTCAGCGGAGCGTGCACGGTCGCGCAGTATGAAGCGGGCCCGCCGATCGGTCCGTTGCCGACCCCGCAACTGCTCACGCTCATCGTCCCCTCCGGTCGTGCCCGAGTGGACTTCTGGGTCCAAGGCCTGGCACCCGGTGGCGCTTGTGAGATCGGCATCACCACCGACGCGTCCGGATTCAACGGCGATACCGAGATCATCGATATCCCGACGCCGGGCGTACGCATTCGCGGTCTCGACACCACGCGCTCAACCGCATCGCGTGACGAACCCTTCTACGTCGACGTCGGGGTGGCCGAAGATGATGAGACCAACCTCGACACCGTGCAAGAAGTGCGGCCGCAGAGCACGGCGTACCCGTTGACGTTGGTAGGGAGCAAACGCGGTGTGCCGCTGAAGGTCTGCAGCAGCAACACCGCCGTCGGCACAATCGTCGGCGGTACGACGAGCGGCAACTGTTCGCGCGGACTCGTCGAACAACTCCATTCCAACACCGCTACCTTCGCCTTCCACTCCGGTACCACGGCTGACGTCACGACGGTGTACGTGGCGGAAGACGGCGAAGCGTTGATCCTCACCGATGCATCAAGCCGCGACGTGCAAGTGGCAGCGGACACCGTCAACATCACCGGACCGAGTGCGCTCGGCGCGGGCTTGCAAGACGGCTATCGCGCGGTCTTGACGAAGGCCGCCGCTGCGGCCGGCAGCGTCACCCTGCGCAGCCTGACGCTGGCCACGTGTATCGTGTCGGCGAGCGAAGTGACCGAGGGCGGCGAGTACGCGACCGTCCCGATTGCTGCCGGTCACACCGGGGCGGATTTCTTCATCCAAGCCTTGGAAGGCGTGGAAGGTCCGTGCGAGGTCACCGCGACGGCGACCGCGACGCTCGGCAACTTTGTCGCCGGCGACCGGATCATCGAGGTCGAGACGCCAGCACTCCGAATCATCAACCTCGATACGTCGCTCTCGTCGACGGCGGCTGATGACCCATTCAACGTCGAGATCGGCATCGCGCGCGAAAGCCATACGACGCTGGCGGTTGTGCAAGCCGCGCGGGCGCGCACGACGGGCGGCGGCGTGCCGGTGATCGTCTGCACTGAGGACGACAAGGTCGGCGACATCGTTGTGGGTGGTGTCGACTACCAGTGCATCAGCGTGACCATCGCAGCGAAGAAGAGCCGCACGGACGATGGCGTGCTCAAGTTCAACCCGATCGGTAACGGCGTGGGTGGCAAGGCGACCACCACCGTGACTGCGACGGCGATCGGTTTCGATCCGACCGACGCCGCCAGTAAGGATGTCGTGGTGTCGAACAACGTCACCCGCATCGGCGGCGTCGACACGCTCGGCGCCAGCCTCGAGGATCAGTTTACGTTGAGCATCGCCAAAGCGCTCACCGGGGCGACGTTGTTCACCGTTACCAGCAGCACGCCGAACCTCTGCACCGTCTCGGCCAGTGAAACGGTGGCTGGGATTGATCATGTCGACCTCACCATCCCCTCGGGGCGCACCCGTGCGTACTTCTTTGTGCACGCGCAAGATGATCAGACCGGGACTTGTAAGCTTTCCACCAACACCGCAGCCACCGGCGTGACGCCGGCGCAGGGTGAGATCGGGATTGTCACGCCCGGACTGCGGATTCAGGATCTAGCGGCGAGTATCACCACGACGGCGGCCAATGACTCATTCATCGTGCAAACGGGTGTGCCGTCCAACAGTCTGCGCACTCTCAGCGATGTGCAAGAGCGCCGTGCTGGTGCACCGAACCTCACGGTCACGGCGTGCTCGACGGATCCGACGAAGGCTAAGATCACTACGCCTGCCGGAACCGGGGCGTGCGGTACCGCGCTGATCGGACCCAACAAAGACCAGACCGCCACCAACGATCTCGCCCTGCATCCGGAGACTGGCGGTGGCCCGACCACCGTCCGGGCCGAGGCGTCGGGCTTCATCTCGACCGATGCGGCGAGCAAGGACGTGATGGTCAGCCAACAAGTCATCAACATCAGCAGCTCGAATAACGTCACGGCGATCGGTGCGGGATTGCAGGATACGTTTACTGTGAAGCTCAGCACACGCGCGCCAACGGGAGGTCTCGGCGTGACGGTAACGAGTCTGACGCCAACCATCTGCTTGGTGGCCAAGGACGTGGCGACCGCAGGTATCGCCACAACACCCTACAGTTACGGCCTCACCGTGTCCGGCGGACACTACTCGGTGAACTTCGCCATCCAAGCACTGGAAGGGGTGACCGGTCTGTGCCGCGTCAGCGCCAGTCAGACCACCGGCACGGGCTACAGCCCCGACGAGTTCAGCCTCAACGTGCGAGCCGGTGGCTTCCGCATTCGCAGCCTCGACCCAACCACCACCAGCAATGCTGCCAATGACAGCTTCTTTGTTGATACCGGCGTCCCGAAGGACAGTCTGAGCGATGTGCGATGGGTCCAGGGCGTCCGCGCCGGCGCACCGCAAGCGCTGTCGGTGGAAGTGTGCAGCAGCAACCCGGCCGCCGGATTGATCGCCAGCACGTCCGGATCGCCGGCGCAGTGCAAGACGGTCACGATTGCGCAGGGTAGCTCGGCGACTGCCACCTACGCCGTCCAGTTCGATGCGCAGGGCAACGGCACCGCAGAACTCTCGACGACGGTGGACGCGCACGCCACCGGTTTCATCACCACCGACGCCGGATCGATCGATGTCGTTGTTGCCGGCGTGTCGCTCTCGTTTGACGACACCGGCCTCGACCGAGTGGGCGCCGGACTGATGGACACTTTCAAAGTGGTATCGAGCAAGGACGCGATCGGCGATCAGACCGTGACCGTCACCTCGCTCACGACCAACGTGTGCCTGGTTGCCCCTGACGAAATCACCACGCCCACGCCAACCGCGCCGGTGGTGATCAAGTCGGGCAATCGTTCGAGGACGTTCGAGATCATTGGTCTCGAGAACGTTCAGGGTGCGTGCCGCCTGACGGCGACCGCCAGCGGCATGTCCGACGGCTTCGGGGAGTATGATATCGTCCCGGCCGCACTTCGAATCCGCAATCTGTCGACGAGCAAGACCATCGGCGCCGCCGATGATGCCTTCAACGTCGACGCTGGCGTCGCCAAGGCTGATCTGAGCAGCCTCCAGGGAACGCAAAAGGTGCGCACCGGTTCGACTGGAAAAGTGATCACTGTGTGTTCGAGTTCGCCGACTCTGGGGAGTGTCGTCAACGGTGGACCGGCTGCGCCAGGGTGTGCCACGACCACCATCTTCGCGGGCTCGTACACCGACGCGACGCTGAAGTTCCGTACGGGAACCGGCAGTGCCACGACGACGGTGGATGCGTCGGCTCCAAATGACATCACCACCGACGCCGGCTCGGTTGACGTGAGCATCAGCGGCACCGTGTCGCTGGCGATCAAGAGCGTCTCCAGCGCCGTCGGTGCGGGTTTGCAGGACGGGTCGTTCTACGTTCAAGCCGGCGCGACGGCGACCGGTACAATAACCCTCAGTGTGACCAGTCTCACGCCCAGCGTGTGCCTGGTAGCAGCCAACCAAACGACGGCCGGTAGCGCGTCCCCTGCGTCGGTGACGCTCAACGCGGCCTATAGCACCTCCAACTACTTCTGGGTTCAGGCAATCGAAGGAGTGGTCGGCAGTTGTCAGCTGAGCGTAACGGCAACCGGCTACGCACCTGGTAGCGGTGTCGCCTACATCGTCAAGCCAGCGCTCCGCGTGGTGAGCTTGGCGCCCAGTATGCTCTACACGGCAGGCAACGATGCCTTCAACGTGCAGGTTGGTGTCGCCACTTCGGACAAGGCCGATCTGCTGTTCGTCCAGCAAGTGCGCTGGGGGAGTGTCGCCGGGTTTGATTTCACCGTCAGCAACACCGCCGTGTCGGTGGCGGATCTGGTCTCGACGATTCCGCCGTCACCCGGCGACGTGGTGACGGGCCGGATCCTCCAGGGTGAATCGCAGACCGCCGAAGGCCAGCTGCAGTTCGATCCGGTGGCGGTTGGCGGCACGACGGTGACCGCGACCAATCCTAACTTCACGACCACCGCCCAAGGCACTTTCCCCGTGTCGGTGACCAGCGGTAGTGGCGGCGGCTGCTGAGCCTGCAGCGGGCGGGGACGGCAGTTGGCTCCCCGCCCGCACAACTTCGATCGCGAACTTCCCGTCATCCAATCTTTGCGGCGGTGCCGCACGGTGGCTTGAACGCGGCGCCGAGCTGTGAGAAGTGAGAGCGCCTTGGCGACACGGTCGCGGCGGTGCGTGCCAATTGAACGCGTTCGTTGGTGGCTGACGACGAGGAGTATCTATGCCGAATGCTGACATCGAATCCGTCTTGACCGAACGGCGCGTGTTCCCGCCAGCCGCGGAGTTCAGTGCCAAGGCCCACGTGAGCGGGCTGGCTGAGTACGAACGGCTGGCGCGTGAGGCCGAGGCCGATCCGCAGGCGTTCTGGGCCGGCATCGCCGGCGAACTCGAGTGGTTCTCGCCGTGGCGAACCGTACTGGAATGGAAGCCGCCGTTTGCCAAGTGGTTCGTCGGCGGCACCACCAATCTCGCCCACAACTGCATCGACCGTCATCTCACGACCTGGCGCCGCAACAAGGCGGCCATCATCTGGGAAGGCGAGCCCGGCGACAGTCGCACGCTGACGTACCAAGACCTCCATCGCGAGGTCTGCACGTTCGCCAACGTACTCAAAGGTCTCGGTGTGAAGAAAGGCGATCGTGTTGGTCTCTACCTCCCGCTCATCCCCGAGTTGGCGATCGCCATGCTCGCCTGCGCGCGCATCGGCGCCACCCACAGTGTGGTGTTCGGCGGCTTCAGCGCCGAGGCGCTGCGCGATCGCATGAACGACGCGCAGGCAAAGGTCGTGGTCACCTCCGACGGTGGCTATCGCCGTGGACAGGTCATACCGTTGAAGGCCAACGTCGACGACGCGCTCCGCGATGCCCCGTGCGTTGAGCACGCGGTCGTCGTCCGCCGCACCGGTGAGACCGTGCCCATGAAAGGCGGGCGCGATCATTGGTGGCACGAGTTGATGCCGAAGGTGTCGGATGTGTGCCCGGCCGAGCCGCTCGATGCCGAGCATCCGCTGTTCATCCTCTACACCAGCGGCACTACCGGCAAGCCGAAGGGCATCGTCCACACCACCGGCGGCTACATGGTGCAGACCTACATCTCGAGCAAGTGGGTCTTCGATCTCAAGGACGAAGACACCTACTGGTGCACCGCCGACATCGGCTGGGTGACCGGCCACAGCTACGTGGTCTACGGCATCCTCGCGAACGGCGCGACGTCGGTGATGTTCGAGGGCGCGCCGAACTATCCCGAGCCCGATCGTCTATGGCAGATCATCGACAAGTACGGCGTGACGATCTTCTACACGGCGCCCACCGCTATTCGCAGCTTTGCCAAGTGGGGTCGCGAATGGCCGCGCAAGCATCGACTCGACACGCTGCGACTGCTCGGCACCGTCGGCGAGCCGATCAATCCGGAAGCCTGGATGTGGTACCACGAAGAGATCGGCAAGCAACGCTGCCCGATCGTTGACACGTGGTGGCAGACTGAAACTGGCGCGATCATGATCACGCCGCTGGCGGGCGCGATTGCGACGAAACCAGGTTCGGCGACGCGCCCGTTCCCGGGTATCCAGGCTGCCGTGGTTACGCGAGAGGGCGATCCGGTTGGGCCGAATCAAGGTGGCTACCTGGTCATCAAGCATCCGTGGCCCGGCATGCTGCGCACGATTTACGGCGATCCGGATCGCTACGTGCAGACGTATTGGAGCCAAATAGCGGGCTGCTACTTCACCGGCGACGGCGCGCGCTACGACGAGGACGGCTACTTCTGGATTATGGGCCGTATCGACGATGTGGTGAACGTTGCCGGTCATCGCCTGGGCACGATGGAAGTGGAAAGCGCGTTGGTGAGTCACGAGGCGGTCGCCGAGGCCGCCGTCGTGGGGCGTCCCGACGCGATGAAGGGGCAAGCGATCGCGGCGTTCGTCACCTTGGCGGCCGGCCACAAGGCGACCGAGCAGATGAAGCTGGCATTGCGCGACCATGTCGCCAAAGAGATCGGCGCCTTCGCCAAACCCGATGACATTCGCTTCACCGACTCCTTGCCGAAGACCCGCAGCGGCAAGATCATGCGCCGGCTGCTGCGCGACATCGCCGCCGGCAAGGAGACCATCGGCGACACCAGCACGCTCGAGGATCTCTCGGTACTGGCCAAGCTGCGCGAGGACGAGGAGTGAGCTGCGCGAATCGCCGATGGCCTATGGCGTATTGCCAGAGGGGCGATTTCTTCCTATCCGGCGATCAGCCATAAGCGATCGGCCATCAGCCATATGCCATTCAGAATTCACAATACGCTCGCCGGTCGTTTGGAAGAGTTCGTTCCGCTGGTGCCGGGCAAGGTCGGCATGTACGTCTGCGGCGTCACGGTCTACGACCGCTCGCATATCGGCCATGCACGCGCGATGGTCGTCTTCGACGTACTCTACCGCTACCTGCGTTTCGCCGGCTACGACGTGACCTTCATTCGCAACTTCACCGACGTCGATGACAAGATCATTGCCCGCGCCAATCACGCCGGCATCTCGACCGACAGTCTGGTCGACACCAACATCCGTGCGTTTGCCGAAGACATCGCCGTGCTCGGCTGCTTGCCGCCGACACTTGAACCACGCGCGACCCAGCACATCCCCGAGATGGTCGCGATGATCGAGAAGCTGATCGCCAAAGGACTGGCGTATCCCGCCGATGGTGACGTCTACTTCGCGGTCGACAAGTCGCCCGGCTACGGCAAGCTGTCCAAGCGCCACCTCGACGACATGCAAGCCGGCGCCCGCATCGAGATTGACGAGCGCAAACATCACCCGATGGACTTCGCGCTGTGGAAGGCGAGTAAGCCGGGTGAGCCGTGGTGGGACAGTCCGTGGGGCAGGGGGCGGCCCGGCTGGCACATCGAGTGTTCGGTGATGGCGAGCAAGTACCTCGATCAGCCGTTCGACATCCACGGCGGCGGCACCGATCTCATTTTTCCGCACCACGAGAACGAAATCGCCCAGTCCGAAGGTGCGTACGAGTGCGCCTTTGCGCGTTACTGGGTGCACAACGGCATGGTGACAATCGACCGGGAGAAGATGTCGAAGTCGCTGGGCAACTTCATGACCGTGCAAGCGGCCTCGCGCCGCGTCGGCGGCGAAGCCGTGCGGCTATTCGTTATCGGCACGCACTACCGCAGCCCGCTCGATTTCGCCGTCGAGCGGCTCGACGACGCCGCGGGTAACGTGACACGGATTTACGAGACCCTCGCGCGCGCCGCTGCCGCGGTCGGCAGCGAGGTGGTGCCGGCTGATGCGAGCATCGTCGCCGAGTTTCGCGCGGCGATGGACGACGACCTCAACACCGCCGGCGCGCTCGGCGTCATCTTCGACACGCTGCGCGCTTTGAATCGCGCACTCGACCAGGACGATCTGCCGAAGGCGGGGCCGTTGCGCATTGCGCTGCGCGAGATTTGCGGCGTGCTCGGTTTCGGGCAAGCCGATGCGAGCGCATGGCTGGAGCGCGCGCGCCGCGCCCATCTCGATGCGACGGACGTGAACAGCGCCGCCGTCGAGCGCCTCATCGCCGAGCGCAACGACGCCCGCAAAGCCCGCAACTTCAAACGCGCCGACGAGATCCGCGCCGAGTTGAAGGCGAAAGGCATTGTTCTCGAAGACGCAGCGTCGGGGACGGTTTGGAAGGCCGAGAAAAGTTGAAAGGGGCAAGCTGAAAGCGAAAAGCGAAGAGCTTTAGACTTTGAACTGCCGGACGGCTACCGTCCGGCGCACGCGCCCGTAGCTCAGGTGGACTAGAGCGGCTGGCTTCGAACCAGTAGGTCGGGAGTTCGAATCTCTCCGGGCGCGCTCTTTCTTGCGGAAAATTCACGATTTGGACGGTCGACCGTTCGGAAGGCCGTTTCCGCACCTTTCTGGTACCAGTAGTGGTGCCAGTTGGCAGTCCGGTCGAGGCGCTGGACCGCATCGAGCTGGTGCGCCGGCGAGAGGTGCGAGTACCGGAGCGCCATCGTGATCGTCGCTGCACGGTGCGCAAGTCGACACCCGCCGTAGCGAGCCGACTAGCGAAGGTGTGCCGCAGATCGTGCATGACCGCCGAAGCGACCTCTTTGTAGTCGACGACAACGTCGGCGTGCGCAAGTCATTGCGCGCCCTGCTGGTGTCGAGACTCGGTGCGGGCGCAAAAAGCTGGAGCCATCGATTTCCTCCATCTGCTGTCGCAGATCGAGCGGTTCATTCGTTGGCGATGCTGCGTAGGGTCGAAGGGTTTCGACTCGCGGCGAGGCCACTGCGCCGGTTCTGATGCACCCCCGGGGGCATGGTGCCCGCCTGCGAATTTCCCGCGCCGTGATGGCATACAACCACCCACGTAGAACCACGCGCGTAGAAATGCGAGCTTACGGCGCTGTCGTCCCTCTTGTACAAGGCACGCATGGCGATGGAAGCGAATCTTCATCTGGCGGGAGTACCCACTAGTATGACGCAGCTAGACATCATCCTGCCGTCACAACACTTTGGGCCGCGGCGCAAGCAGGCACCCGAGCAACGGCTCATGATTGCCGTCCTGCAGGACGCGCTCGAGTGCGTTGCGAAGCATCGCTGCGCTACGGACACTCACGGCCGACGGCTCTTCCACGACGCGAATCAGTGGTTCCTTGCCAACGAGATGGACTGGCCGTACTCCTTCGAGTGCATCTGTGAGGTTCTCGACCTGGACTCGAATGCCGTACGCCAGCGTCTGCGTGTGACGCCGGAGCAGGGATGCTGGAACCATTGAAATCAGGCACCAATGGCGACTGACGTCACACAGCAAACCAACGAAAGGACAATTCAATGAACTGGGATCAAATCGAAGGCAAGTGGAAGGACCTCAAGGGGCGATTCGGGGAAAAATGGGGGAAGCTGACCGATGACGATCTCGCCACGATCGGCGGCAAACGCGACAAACTTGCCGGATTGCTGCAGCAGAAATACGGGATCGCGAAAGAGCACGTCGAGAAACAAATTGCGGCGTTTGAGCGGCACCTCGATCAGACGCCTTGAAGCAACGCGCCAGCGCTGCACGATCGGCACGCGAAAGGAGGAAGCGCCATGTTGCACTACGCAGTCGTCTTTTTCGTCATCGCCCTGATTGCCTCGGTACTCGGGTTCCGTGGCATCGCCGGCATGTCGGCGCAGATTGGCCGGG
>JBGOUW010000232.1:0-7603 GCA_041477755.1 Binatia bacterium | reverse complement strand
TCGCCAAACTCCTCCTTCGTCGTGGCCGCGCCGTGGTTCCATAGCCAGATGATCCCATCGAAGCGGCTGTCCGAGAGATCGCGGAGCAGGAGCAGCGAGCGCTTCGACTTCGTCACCGAACGACATCCTGACAGCGGCGACGCGGCGCAGAAGTCTTGAATCTCGACCCGCGGTGTGCGCGTCGGCTTGAGAGTACGCGAGGCCGTCGGCGTAACCGTCGGTGTCGCCGTGATCGTGGAGGTCACCGCGGGCGTGCTAGTCGGCACCGGGGGGGTTGTCGGCGTATCCGTGGGTGGAACCGGCGTACTCGTTGATGTCTCGGCGGGTGTGGCCGTGGGACACGCGGCGTCAAACAGGTCACCGTTGAACTTGAAGGAATCCGTCAGTACGACTTGATCTGCCAGCCACCCCGCATCCACAGCGAGAATAACCCGCAGGACCTTCATCGCCCCGACGAGGTTCACTGCATTGGTGTGATTGTCGTAGAACGTCCCACCGACCTGTCCGGTGTCGAAGCGCAGATCGGTGGCCGCAATCAGATTGCCCGTGGAATTCCACCCGACGGGACAATCAACGAAATTGGGGAGACTACCCCAGTAGATATGTACATTGCGGTCACCGGCGCTAAGCGCGCCACTCCCGTCATAGTCGACTGTCACCGAAAAGCGTGGAGATCCGCCACCGAAGCAGCCGGTTTGCATGCTGAAGTCCGCGCTCAAGTCGACCAAGTCGGCAAAGGTAAGCACAGCAGAAGGCGTGTAGACGATTGAACCGTACGTGAACGGGGCGTTTCGCGAGGTCAACTCGACGACGCAAGGATTGCCCATCGGCCCACCGCTGACGACAGCCGCCTCATCATGCAGGGAAAATATCCCTGCCGCGTGCGCCGGCGCCACACCGTTGACCAACGCGATCGTGGCAACAGCCAATATGATCGCCGTTGTACTCGCCGTCACCGCGGGTGGCATACTGTTCGCCCCATGATGACCGTAGGCGCGCCCTTACGATGGGTGACACCTTCGTTCTCGGCGGCGGAAAATGCTGCAGCTTGGTGCAGCCATCTCCGACCAAGATTCGTCCTGTCCATTTGCCCCCCCCTTGAGTTTCAGCCGACCCACGCCCCTTCGCGCAGCAGAACTCAAGATTGCTCGCTGGGCTGCTTTACCCAGTGCCCCGAGTGGATTCACACAGCAATTGCATGGCCACCTGCACTGTATCTGGGCGCACTTTTTTTATGCTTGGTAAATCAAATATCTATAGCTAATTCATCCAACGAACCCTGCAATACTGACCGACTCAATAGCGGCTCATTTCAACCGAAACGGCGGAGGGCAACCAGGGCTACCGGCTGGAGCGAGGTGCGCGTTACCCGACGAGTCTGTATATGAACCGGCGAGATTTGAACCCACCGGACCCCTGTGGTAACTCGGCCGCATGCCGCTGAGCGCCGAAGATGTCCGCCACATTGCGCTACTGGCGCGTCTGGCTCTGAGCCCCGACGAGGAGCGCGCGTTTGCCGCACAGCTCGATCACATCCTGACCCACTTCGAGAAACTCAAACAGCTCGACACCGATCACGTCGAACCCACTGCGCACATTGTCGCCATGGATACTCCTTTCCGTGACGACGTGGCGGTCAACACACCGGACGTTGACGCCCTCCTGATCAACGCCCCGGCACGCGACGGCCGGTTCTTCAAGGTTCCGAAGATCATCGAGTAACAGCCGCTTCGTTCGCGCAACAGGCACAACATGGCTGAGCTGTTTCGATTGACCATCGATGAAGCGCGCGCCGCGCTTGCCCGACGCGAGCTGTCTTCGGTGGAGCTCAC
The DNA here is from genome assembly GCA_041477755.1 of Binatia bacterium. Taxonomy (GTDB): domain Bacteria; phylum Desulfobacterota; class Binatia; order HRBIN30; family JACQVA1; genus JACOST01. The sequence goes on along the minus strand of JBGOUW010000232.1, from coordinate 5,771 downwards.
GCGCGCGGTGCTCGCCCGAATTGAAGCCACCGAACCGAAGGTACAGTCGTTCATCACGATATCCGCCGACCACGCGTTGGCGCAGGCGCACGCCGCTGACGAACGACTCGCACGTGGTGACGCGCCGGCCCTGTGTGGCATTCCACTCGCGATCAAGGACGTCATCCTTACGCAAGGCATCCGCAGCACCGCGGGCTCTAAGATCCTCGACAATTTTGTCCCTCCTTACAACGCGACCGTGACACAAAAACTCCTCGACGCCGGCGCCGTGTGCGTTGGTAAGGCGAATTGCGACGAGTTCGCTATGGGGTCGTCGACCGAGAACTCGGCCCACGCAATCACCCGCAACCCATGGAACCTGCAACGCGTTCCCGGCGGTTCGTCGGGTGGTTCGGCGTCAGCCGTAGCCGCCGGACAGTGCCTCGGGGCGCTCGGAACCGATACCGGCGGTTCGATCCGTCAGCCGGCAGCCTGTTGTGGCGTCGTCGGGATCAAGCCGACTTACGGCCGCGTCAGCCGCTATGGCGTCGTGGCCTACGCATCGTCGCTCGATCAAGTCGGACCGCTCGGCAAGACCGTCGCCGACTGCTCGCACATTCTCAGCGCGATTGGCGGCCACGACCCGCGCGATTCGACGTCAGTCAACCGGCCGATCCCCGACTTCCGCGCGGCACTGACCGGCAACCTCAAGGGGCTGCGGCTCGGCCTGCCCAAGGAGTACTTCGTCGAAGGCATGCAGCCAGAAGTGGCCGAGGCAGTACGCCGTGCCGTGCGTCATCTCGAATCGCTCGGCGCCACCGTCGACGAGATCTCGTTGCCGCACACTGAGTACGCGATCCCCGCGTACTACTTGATCGCGACTGCTGAGGCGAGCTCGAACCTCTCACGCTATGATGGCATCAAGTACGGCTTCCGCGGCAAGGGTGACGCATTGCTCGACATGTATCGGCGCACGCGTGCCGAGGGTTTCGGCGCCGAAGTGAAGCGTCGCATCATGCTCGGCACCTACGCGCTCTCGACCGGGTACTACGATGCCTATTACCTCAAGGCGCAGAAGGTGCGCACGCTGATTCGCAACGACTTCCTGAAGGTCTTCGAACACTGTCACGCCATCGTCAGCCCAACCGCACCGACGACCGCATTCCCAATCGGCGACAAGACCAGCGATCCGCTGCAAATGTACCTCGAAGACATCTTCACCGTATCGCTCAATCTCGCCGGCCTGCCGGGTCTGTCCCTGCCGTGCGGCTTCGATCACAGCGGGATGCCGATCGGCTTGCAGATCGTCGGGCGCCCGTTCGACGAAGAGACCGTTCTCAACGTCGCCTACGCTTACGAGCAAGCCACCGAATGGCACACGCGCAGCCCGCAAGTAGCATGACGTACGAAGCGGTCATCGGCCTCGAAGTTCACGCCGAGCTGCTCACCGAGTCGAAGGTGTTCTGCGCCTGTTCGGCCAAGTTCGGGGCGGCGCCGAACGAGAACACCTGTCCGGTCTGCCTCGGCATGCCCGGCGTCCTGCCCGTACTCAATCGCCGCGTCGTCGAGTTTGCCATCCGCGCCGGCCTCGCGACCAACTGCGAGATCGCCCACTACAGCCAGTGGGCACGCAAAAACTACTTCTATCCGGACCTTCCGAAGGGTTATCAAATCACGCAGTACGAGCTGCCCTTGTGCATCGGCGGCGGCATCGAGATCGCAGCCGAAGATGGCACCCGCAAGATCGTTCGCCTCACCCGCATTCACATGGAAGAGGATACCGGCAAGAACATTCACGACGCGCACGGCGACGCCAGCCTCGTCGATTTCAACCGCTGCGGTGTGCCACTGCTGGAGATCGTGAGCGAGCCTGACATCCGTTCGGCCGTGGAAGCGGGTGCCTATCTGCGCAAACTGCGCTCGCTCTTGCGCTACCTCGAGGTCTGCGACGGCAACATGGAGGAAGGCAGTTTCCGCTGTGACGCCAACGTGTCGATCCGTCCGCGCGGACAGAAAGACTACGGCACCAAGGTCGAAGTGAAGAACATGAACTCGTTCCGCGCCGTCGAGAAGGCGATCGATCATGAGCTGCGGCGGCAGACCGACGTGATCGAGCAAGGCGGCCGCCTGGTTCAGGAAACCCGCCACTGGGATCCCGATCGTGAAGTCACCCGCCCCTCGCGCTCGAAGGAGTTCGCGCACGATTATCGATATTTCCCCGATCCCGATTTGCTTCCACTGGTCGTTGGTGACGACTGGATCGCGTCGGTGCGCGCAAGCCTCCCCGAACTACCCGAGGCGCGGTGCGCGCGCTTCGAACACGAGTACGGCATTCCGGCCTACGACGCCGAGGTGCTCACATCACGCAAGGACCTGGCCGACTACTACGAGGCGGCGGTGCGCGCACATCGCAATCCCAAGGCGCTCAGCAACTGGGTGATGGGCGACGTGCTCCGCCTGGTCAACGAGCGCAAGCTCGACGATGCGCTCGTCATTCGCGAGTGGCCGGTGCTCCCCGACAGTCTCGCCGCAATGGTCGCTCTCATCGATAACGGCCGGATCAGCGGCAAGATCGCCAAGACGGTCTTCGAAGAGATGGTGGCCAGCGGCGCGCCGCCTGATCGCATCGTCGCGGAGAAGGGTCTAACGCAACTGACCGACGACGGGCCGATCATCGCTGCAATCGACGCGGTGATCGCCGCCAACGCCACGAAGGTCGCCGAGTACCGCGGCGGCAAGGATAAGCTGTTCGGCTTCTTCGTCGGCCAGATCATGAAGGCCACTCAAGGCAAGGCCAATCCGCAAAAGGTCAACGAGTTGCTCGCCACGAAACTCTCCGAATCTCCGCGTTCCGTGTAGGGGCGACGCATGCGTCGCCGGCGAACTCCCGCGATAACCTCGGACGCACGGCAGACGATGCATGCATCGCCCCTACACCTTGCATAAGACCGACACGACAGACGAGGACAACCATGGCGCGACTGTTCAACGACATCACCGAGACCATCGGCCGCACTCCCTTGGTGCGCCTCAACCGCGTCACCATCGGATGCGGCGCGACGATCTATGCCAAGTGCGAATTTTTCAATCCGCTCAGCAGCGTGAAGGACCGCATCGGCGTGGCGATGATCAACGCCGCCGAGCGCGCCGGCGCGATCGACCGCGACACGATGATTGTCGAACCCACCAGCGGCAACACCGGCATCGCGCTCGCCTTCGTGTGCGCCGCGCGAGGCTACAAGCTGACGCTGACGATGCCCGACTCGATGAGCATCGAACGGCGCCGGCTGTTGCGCTTCCTGGGCGCCGATCTTGTTCTCACCCCGGCGGCAGAAGGCATGACCGGTGCGATTCGTAAGGCCGAAGAGATCGCGCGCGCGCACTCGAAGTCATTTATCCCGCAACAGTTCCAAAATCCCGCCAACCCCGAGATCCATCGCCAGACCACGGCCGTCGAGTTGTGGGACGACACCGACGGTGCGATCGACATCCTGATCAGCGGCGTCGGCACCGGCGGAACAATCACCGGGGTCAGTGAAGTGTTGAAGCAGAAGAAGCCGTCGTTCCGCGCCGTCGCCGTCGAGCCCGCCGCCTCGCCGGTGCTCTCGGGCGGCAAGCCCGGACGTCATGCCATCCAAGGCATCGGTGCCGGCTTTGTTCCTGACATCCTCAACACCAAGATCATCGACGAGATCATCCAAGTGCAAGACGCCGACGCCATCGCCACCGCGCGCCGCGTCGGCGCCGAAGAAGGCATCCCCTGCGGCATCTCGAGCGGCGCCGCCGTGTGGGCCGCGCTCCAAGTCGCGCGCCGCCCGGAGAACAACGGCAAGCTCATCGTCGCCATCCTCCCCAGCAGCACCGAGCGCTACCTCAGCACTGCACTGGTCGAAGATCTCGCGTAGCGTGGCAAACAGCAGTATTGGAGACGGCCCATAGATCACCGAACCCGTTCCTGTGCGCGCACTACAGCTTCGACCGCCGCACCCTGCGGAACAGGTGCGACATGCTCGACCTCTGCCGTGTCGTCAGCTTCTTCCTCACTTTCGCACTCATCGCCGCGACAAAGACGGAAACTCGCACAGCTTGAGCCCCAGATCCTGCCCGTCACGGAAGGCGACGTACTCCTTGTTCGGATGACACAGATCCAGCTCGGCGTGGTACTTCAGGAAGACGGGAACTCCCACGCTATGCGCCACATGCGACATCCCACTGTCGATGCCCACGAAGAACTCGGACTGCGACAGGATCTCGATGATCTCGCTCACCGTGCTTTGATGGGTTTTCCCCAACTCGATGAACTCGTAGTCGGGCAGTTGGTCGCTCAGGCCTTCGATCAGTCTTGGATGACAGAATCTGTCTGGCCTGTGTTTCGTGGTCGTTTCGAGCTGGTAGGAGATGATCCTGCTGTCGTTCCGCGCCCACCTCACCTTCGCGGGAACGTACAAGTCGTGATGGTCACGCACCGAAAAGCGGGAGCTCATCGCAAAGCGCTCGGTCGTTACCATCACGTTCTGGGTGTAACGGTCGTCCAGACTTTTCCAGATCTCCCTGATTTCCTGCTCTCGGTCCAGCATGGACTTGGTGGACCACTTCGAGAGATACACGGTTTGCCCTTCTCGCCGTGACAGCAAGCAGCAGTAGCTGGTGATGGCCCATAGATCACCAAATCCGTTCCAATATGGAGCTACTTTGATCATTGCTCGTCCGTAGAATCGGCCGGTATGTGGGCACCGATGAGTTTCTAGGCCGCGCCGCACGCTCCACCATGGTGCATCGTCGACCCGGCACCATCGATCATCGACGAGCGAGTCTCAATAGGTGTCTGGTGCCGGCCACCGTATCTGCACCCGCTGCGAAACGAAGTCAGCACACCACCCCCGGACTCGATGCGTCATTCACCGACACGAGGGCCACCCCGCCCCCGTGACGCTATCGCTGCGTCTTCTTGACAAGCGGAGGCCTCCAGGTGTTAGGCCGCACTCTCATTGGACGGTTGTTGCTGCTCTGGACGGTTGTTGCTGCTCTGGCGCCGCAAATCTCTCCGACCCGAACTGGAAGTTCGGCGTGTGCACAAGGACGAGCGTGGCCAGATCGTTGGTCGGATTTGAATAGGCAAAGCGCCGGCCCTTTCGGACGAGGCAGAAATCACCTGGGCCGAGGCGGTATACCCGTCCCTCGAGTTCGAACTGGATAGCACCTGCGATGGTCAGGTAGTACTTGTCGGAACGTTCCGACCAGGCTTCGGCGTGAGATGCTCCCGCTGGAACCTCGATGACCGCAAGGGAGGAGCCAAGATCATCACCCGCGGTGTAATCGAAAATATGAAGCCCGGCGAAGTCGATCGGCGTGAGTGAGTGACGAGTACCTACCACAGATCCTCCCTCTTCCGTGCGCCGTGTTCGGCAGCTAGCTCATCCGGCCACCCAGCTCCGGCGTTAGGCGACGCGGCCCCGTCGCTGCCCCTCGACATAGAGGCGCACCGTCTGGCCCTCCGACGGATATGGCTCGCGCCGCTCCGCGCGTATGATGTCGAACCCGGCGGCGCTGGCGGATTTAGTGAGCTCTGCAAGCTCAAAGAGCGTGGCGGCGACGGGTGCAGGTTCCCCGAGGAACTCAGCGACTCCAACCTCGCCCTGGCCCTCGTGAGCTGAGAGCAGTATCCTCCCGGCTGGCCGCAGAACTCGGTGGAACGCCCGCAGCACCGATTCCAGTTCCGGCCGCCGAAGGTGGATAAGGGAATAGAACGCGAGGATGCCGCCGACCGCAGCCATCCGTAGTGGAAGTGAGCG
>JBGOUW010000652.1:0-2656 GCA_041477755.1 Binatia bacterium | reverse complement strand
TCGATGAACAGACCGAAGAGGATCGCATTCGGAATCGCCAACACACCGAGATAGCCCACGACGATCGAGAGTCCGCCGAGCGGGGCGGCAAGTACGGCGATGGCGGCCTGGGCGGTAACTGCGGCGAGCGCGTTGATCAGCGCGAACCACCCGATCATCGTGCCGCGCAGCGCGGTTGGGAACAGCTCGGTGGCGGCGGAGTTGCCGCCAACGGTCGCCGCATTCACTCCGATCGAGAAGCCGCAGTACGCGGCGCCGAGCCACCAGGCCGGCCACGTCACCCACGCCGGCGGGCCCCAGTAGAACCACAACGTGCCGACCGCGACCAGTCCGCTCGAGCCAACCACGGTCGGCACGCGGCCGAGCCGCTCACAGGTCCACGCGCCGAGCGGAAACCCAATCATGCCGATGCCACCGGCGACGATTACCATCGTGCTCGCGGCGTCGGCCGACAAGCCAACGACTGAGACCGCGTGGAAATACGTCCAGCTCATCGCCGCCGCGCCTGAGAGCGTACCGAGGAACACACACAGCAGCATCGGAACCGTGCGACGGCGGTGAACCACGCCGAAGACAGCAGAGAAGCGGACGCGCCGGGTCGCGCCGCTCGCCGCCGCGCGCTGCCAGCGTTGGCTCTCGGGCAGCGTACGCGCGACGAAAGGGACGCCGAGCAGTCCGGCCGCGGCGATCACCAGCAACCACCGCCATGACCAGCCCGCATCGACGAGCAGCGGCATCACGATCACACACAGGCCACTGCCCAGCCCCATCGCGATGCCGCCGTAGCTCTGCCCCTTCGCGCGCTGCGTGATCGGCAACTCCTCCGCCAGCATCACGATCGCTCCGGCCATCGTCGCCCCGATGAAGGCGAACAGCAGAATCTCCCACAGCGCAAACAGCGTCAGATGCGTCGACAGCGCGGCACCAAGCGCACAGATCGGCGTGGCCGTCAGGCAGCCCAGCACGACGCGCCGGCGCCCGACACGATCGGCGAGGCGCGACAACATCAGGCTGCCGATCGCCGACAGCGAGATCCACGCGAACAGTGCGGCAATCCCAGATTGATCCAGCGCGAAGCTGGTGGCGATCCACGGCGCGCCGACGCCGTTAATGGTGGTGGTGAAGCCTTGGTAGGCGAGCACCCACAGACACGCCGTCAACGTCCGCCGCGCGCGCGTCGCTGCGTTCGTGTCCACCGGCGCGGGCTCACCTTCCTGACGCATCACCATCTCATCGCCTGCGGCCGCCAACGCGTTCCCACTTCACACACCACTGCGCGCTGAGCAAGCGCAGGCGACGCCATAGCACCTGCTTGAGCAGGTTGGCGGCAAGATTCTCGCTATTGTCTGAATCTTATTCAGTCATCGGCACGCCGCAATCGCGTTTGCACCGTGGGGCAACTGCGACGCCGCGTGGCATGCTCCTTGGACTCTTGCCGAGCACCGGAGCTAGGTGGCGGAACCTATGGAGAATGTCGCGTCGGCCGTTCGTGTCCTGCCCCAGTTCACCTCGCTCAATCGCGTGGTGCTGGATCTGATTGAACTCTATCAGCCGGCGTTCACGCTCAAGCGCCTCGGCTCGGGGCTCGATCTCGATCCGACGTTGCCGCTGACGTGGATCGACGCGCCGCAATTGGAGCGCGGGCTCGCCAATCTCCTGCGCACTGCGGTGAAGCACACGCGCGACGGCGACCTCATCGTCTGCCGCACCAGTGCCGACGGCGACTGGATCGAACTCACCATCGGCGACAATGGCCCGCGCCTGGGCAGCGAGGAAGCGCTCGCCCACAATGGTCCGGGGATCGCCGCCTCGCAGGCAATCGTCGCAGCTCACGGCGGCGAGCTGGTGTTCGACACCAGCCACGACACCGGCGCCTGGTTCGTCATCCGCCTGCCGGCCATCGCGCTGGAGAATGCCCGCTTGGTGGCGGAGCTCGAGCGAGGCAATCAGCGCAAGTACGACCTGCTCGCGAATCTGTCGTACGAGCTGCGGACGCCGCTCAACGTAATCATCGGCTACAACGATCTGCTCCTCGATGGCGCCTTCGGGAGTCTCGCGCCGGCCCAGACCGAGACCTTACGCCGCATCGATCAGGGTTCGCGCGAACTGCTGGAGCTGGTAAATCGCACCCTCGATCCGAGCTGCCTGACCGCCGAAACCTCGACGTCATTGAGCAGCTTCGAGCCGGCGTCGCTCGCCCGCGAGAATGCACGCCTGATGGAGGAACTACACCAGACCCAGCGGGCGGGCCTGGAGTTTGTGACCACTACGTCGCACGAACTGCGTACGCCGCTCACCGCGATCATCGGTTACAACGACCTCATGCTCGATCACGAGTTCGGTCCGGTGTCGGCGGAGCAAACCAACGTCTTGCAGCGCGTGCGCACGAGCGCGCTCGAGTTACTCCACGCGATCAACACCAACCTCGACGTGTGTCGCCTCGAGGGCTATGCCCCAACCGTATAGCCCCGCTCACGCCGCGGCGGCGTAGCAGTGCTCATCTCGCTGCGGCTGTGCGCCGCAGAATCATCAATTTGAACGCAGTCCGGCGCCGGCCGAGGAACTGCTCAATGCCGCGGCGCACGTCGTCGCGCACGCGGCCGCCACGGCCGGCCGCCTTGTTCCACGTCAGGCCGGTGTGCTGCCACGCACGCTC
>JBGOUW010000002.1:0-32679 GCA_041477755.1 Binatia bacterium | reverse complement strand
GACGCTTGAGGAGGAAGCAGCCGGGGACCTTCACTTCGTCTTCCCGGTGAAGCGGAGGGGCGAAACCGAGGCTTGGGCTGCCGGGCCATTCGTGCGTCTTGACGCGATGCTCCGGCCTCACGTCTTGACCCGAGTGAAAGAGCTTGACGCGTGTGAGTACACGCGCTTCCGCGCCGAAGCCAACGCGATATTGCTATGGGACGATAGCGGAATTGAGGCCACGTTTCCGCGTCCGAGGCAAGACGAGTATGCCAAAGACGAAGACGCCGAGCCGCATGTGATCGGCACGAATCCTGGTGAAATGACAATGGCCGATGCAATCGATGCTATCCGCCGCGAAGACTACGATCAGGCAATCGTGTTTTTCACCGAACTCGTACGGAAGCGCCCTGAATACCATATTGGTCTGCTCCGCCTGGGACACGCGCAAAGAGAAAAGGGCGTACGCCTTGCGCTGGACAGCCCGGAAGAGGGTCGTCGCCTTCTGCAAGATGCCGTCGTGAATCTTGAGAGCGCCGCACAACATCGGGACGTGGAGTATCAAGCACTTGCAAGGTACGAACGTTCGAAGGCGCTCTTTCATCTTTCCCAAAGATTCGGAGGCGGTGCGGACTCTCTTACCTCCGCGTTGGCAGACGCCCGTCGCGCTTTCGATCTGCACGGAGACCCAAAATTCCAGACGTGGCTTGAACACATCGAGCGGGTCACACGAGGGCCGCAGAAGACTGAGGTTATTGAAACCGGAACACTTGACCAGCCGGCTGGAGCGGACGGTGGGCATGAGGTAGCTCGTTGAGATTGAAACTCTCGATTGCCCGCCGCCGCTGAGTCGCAGGCGTGACCATCCACCGCCCCCTTTCCCGTCGGGCGACTCCTGCTATGATCCGCGCGCACGACATTTTGGAGGAGAGCGAACATGAAGCGTCGGCGGTTGGGCCGCACTGGCCTGGTGGTTTCCGAGATCTGTATGGGTACGATGACGTTCGGCAATCAGGCCGACGAGCGCACCAGTCTCGCCATTCTCGATCGCGCGTGGGAGGCGGGCGTGGACTTCCTCGATATCGCGGAAACCTACCCGGTGCCGCCGGATCCGAAGTATGCCGGTCGTAGCGAAGAGATCTGCGGAAAATGGATGGCCGGCAAATCGCGCGACGCGGTGTTCATTGCGACCAAGGTGGCAGGGCCAGGGATGGGTTGGTTTCTCGCGCCGCAACGCAGCGGGAAGACCGCGCTCGATCGCCATCACATCGAGCGCGCGGTTGAAGCTAGCCTGCGGCGATTGCAGACCGATTACATCGACCTCTATCAAACCCATTGGCCCGACCGCGATCTGCCGATCGACGAGACCATGACCGCGCTCACGCGCCTGGTCGAAGCCGGCAAGGTCCGCTACGTCGGCTGCAGCAACGAGACCGCGTACGGCCTCACCAAGAGTTTGTGGGCGAGCGACAAGAACGGCTCGGTTCGTTACGAGACGATTCAAAACAACTTCAGCCTGCTCAACCGACGCTTCGAGGACGAACTTGCGGAAGTGTGTCGGCGCGAACAGATCAGCCTGCTGCCCTACAGCCCGATCGCCGGTGGCGTGCTGAGCGGCAAGTACCAAGAGGGCGCGCGGCCCAAGGGCGCGCGCTTCACCCACTACGGTGAAGGCAATCCGCGCTCGCAATCGATGACCCGCCGCTTCGTCAACGAGCAGACGCTGACCTCGACCGCGCGCTTTATGGCGATCGCGCAACAGGCTGGCATGTCAGTGACGACGCTGGCGACGGCGTGGTCGTTGGTGCACAACTTTGTCGGCTCCACCATCATTGGCGCGACCACCGTCGAGCAGCTCACCGACACGCTCGCCGCCGCTGATGTCACGCTTACCCCCGACGTGCTCGATCAGTGCAACAAGGTATCGAAGGAGATCCGCTATCCGATGGGATGAGGCGATTGCGGAGTGCGGATTGCGGAATGGCCAATGCGGATTGAGGATTGCGGAGTGCGGATTGGGGAATGCGGAAGGGCGAATGCGGAATGAAGCAGGAGTGCCGTCGTCGATGGAGGCGGGGGCGCGGCGCGCCATCATCGACGCGGCGCGGGAGTTCAACGCCGGGCGCTACTTCGAAGCGCACGAAGTCATCGAGGCAGGGCTCGACAGTGTCCCCGACGATCAGTGGGAGCTGTTTACCGGCCTGATTCAGATAGCAGTCGGCTACCACAAGACGACGCAGCAGTTATGGAGTGGCGCGCTGCGCATGCTCGACAGCGGACTGCAAAAGACTGTGCCGTTCGCCACCGACGCCGGTGGGATCAACCTCGCGGCGTTGCGCGAGCGGGTGCGCGCGGACATCGAGGCGATCCGCAGCGGGACGTTCGACGCGGAGGCATTCGCGCGTCAGCCGCCGCGCTTGCAACCGCTCGTGGACGAGTGAGCCGTTTCACGCTTTGCGCGTCAGTCGCACCAGCCACAGTGCCGGCACGAGGCCGAGCAACGCGATGCCGGCCTCGACGCCGAATACGTTGGCGGTCCCGAAGCGGTCGACCAGCACACCCGCGAGGGCGAGACCGCTACTCCCGCCAATGCCGAAGGCGACGGTGCCGTACAGCGCTTGCCCGCCGGTGCTGCTCTGCGGCGGCACCAGCCGCGCCAGCAACTGTAGCGCGGCGAGATGAAACGCCGAGAACGTAAACGCGTGCGCCAGTTGCAAGCCGATGACGAGCACCTCGTTGTGGGCGATGGCGGTCAGGCCCCAGCGCGCCGCGGTGACCAGTAGAGAGAATACGATCACGCTCGAGGCGCTGCGCCACGCCAGCAGACGGCTGCCGAAAAAGAGCAGCACGGCTTCGGCGCCGACGGCCAAGCCCCAGGTGATGCCCGGCACCGCGTCGGAAAAGCCGAGCGCGGCGGAGTGCACGGCGAAGAATCCCGAGAACGCACCGCAGCTCAGTTGAATGAGGAACGCGCTAGCGAGAAACGCCGTCAGCGGCGCGGTCAACAAGCGCCACGGCGCGCGGAAGTGCGCGGCATGGCCGCATTGCTCGCGCGGCAGACGCGCCAAGGCGACGATCATCGGCGGCAATGGAATCAACAGCAGGAGCGGCACGATGCCGGGGCTGAACGCATGCACCAGCGGCGCGCTGAGCAGCGCACCGGTGACGAAGGCGACCGATCCCCACGTGCGCAGGCGGCCGTAGTCGTCGCCGAGCTGCGACAAATGGTCCATCACCGTCGCATCGACCATCGGGACCAGCGGCGCGTGGAGCAGCGCGATGAACGCGGTCACCGCCAGCACCGCCGCAAAACTGTGGACGAACAGCAACGGCACGAAGCCCAGCGCCCCGCCGAACGCGGCGATGACGAGCAGGCGATGGCGGATGCGCCAGCGATCGGCCGCGTAGGCCCACGCCAGCGCGCTGCCCCAACGCAGCGCCGGCTGCATGCCGAACACCACGCCGATTTGCCACCCGGCGAAGCCGAGGTGCGACAGGTAGAGCGGGAAGTACGGCATCCACACGCCGCCGCCCCAGAAGAGCAGAAAATAGGCGGCGATGACGACGCGACGCGGACGCGGCATGCGCGCGTCTCGCAGGTCTGACCGGCCGACGCAAGCCACTCGCGGCGACGATCGTCGACATTGCGAGTCGGATGCACCCGCGGTAGGAAAATGGTCACCGCAACGGCGGCTGAGATCGTCAGAGGACACGTCAACGGAGACCAGGAGGCGCGGATGGAAATCAACGGCATTGCCCACGTGATGCTCACGGTGAGCGACTTCGAAGCCTGTCGACCCTTCTATGACAAGCTGCTGCGCTTCCTCGGTTTGAAGCCGGTGATCGACATGGACGGGATGCTCTACTGCGTTGGTGGACGCACAGCGGTGGGCATCGTCAAGGCCGACGACGCACATCGCGCCGAACGTTTCGTCCAGTTGCGGGTCGGGTTGCACCATCTGTGCTTCCGCGCGCGCGAGCGGGCAGACGTGGATCGGCTGCACGAGTTTGCCCGCGAGCTGGGCGCGAAGATCATCCATCCGCCGGAAGACGGCGTGTGGGCTCCCGGGTACTACTCGGTGTTGTTCGAAGATCCGGATGGCATTCGGATCGAGATGAACCACGTGCCGGGCAAGGGACTGCTCACGGACCAGCCGGCGACACCGTAAACTACTTCATGCGGTAGCCGCGACTCTGCATGCATTCCTCGTAGCGGCTCTGCAGCACCAATTTCGGAACGACGCTGGCCGCCTGCTCGCAGGCGGCGTGATCGCGTTCGAAGTCAGCCCGCGTGGCGCCACGCTTCGTCCAGGTCGTAGTGCAGCCGGTGAGCAGCGGCGTCAGAGCGAGCAGCAAGAGAGCGTAGCGCATGGTTCGGATGGCTCGCCTGTTCGTCTGTGGTGTACACGTGGCTTCGGCGCGGGCAGGCGCGGAGAAGCCCGTCGCGAGAAAACGCGCTTTAGAGCATCCGCACGCGTGAAGGCGGATCGCTCATCGGCTCTACTCCGGTAGAACTTGGAAACCTTCACGGCTTGCAGCTTCGCGCAGTCGCTCGTCGAACGAGACGATGGCGTGGGTGGCGGTGTCGCCGCGCGACCATAGCAGCGCGGCCGCCAGTTGGAATGCGTCGGCGGCACGGAGCGGGTGGACCGCCAGGAGTCGCTCGCTGCGCAAACGCAGCGACTCGCTCGGCAATACTTCCGACCACTCTGCGGCGATGGCAGCCAGGACGTCACGCGCCCGCCGCTCGGCTTGAGCGCTGAGGTGACTATCCCGACGCCGTCGAGTGAAGGCGGAGACGCATTCCGTCCGAGTGGTCCACCACACCACCAGCGATGGGTCGGCGTCGACCAACCTACGGACCTGCGGCGTCGCCGGTTCAGTCACACAGAGCGGGACGATGGCCGACGTGTCCCAGAACTTCACCAGCCCGCCTCACGCTCGTTGGTCACTGCCTTGCGCACAGCGGCGCGCGGATCACGCGGGCGCGGCAGCTTCCAAAAATCCTTGGGCAGCTTGCCGCTGCCCAACCGGAGCAGTCCTTGGCGTTCGAGATCGCGCAAACCCTCGTGCTCCGGCTGGCCGCCCCCCACCGGCACCACGCGCGCCACGGGTCTCCCCCGTTCCGTCACCAGGATCTCTTCGCCGGCCTTGACCCGACTCAAGTAACGACTCAGTTGCGCCTTCAGCTCAGCCACTGCCGCAGTCTTCTTCATATGGCCACTCTAGTCAGATCAGTCTGATCAGACAAGTCCGGGTTCGCTGAAGGCTATGAACGGCTGCGGCCCGCGCGGGTGGGATTGCGGCGTTGGCCGTGGGTGAAGGGCTAGCGGACGTCAGCGGTGACGCCGACTCCTACTTCGTGTTCTGCTTGTTGGTTGGCTGGCCGTCGTCCGGGAGGCCTCTCTGGCCCTTGATCCCGGTGTCGATGTGACCGCGATGAAGCGCCGGAGTCGGCTTCTGTGCTCCGCCCTCCTTCATGAGTTCGGGGCTCGCCTTGTCGACGTACTTCTTCGCCTTCGGCGCGGTATCGCTGGCGCCCTGGGCCAAGCTCAGGCCGGTACCGGCCACGAGTACCGCCAATGCCGTCAATCCCGCCAATGTTGTCAATCTGATGATGAACAGTCTTTTCATGGAAAGCACCTCTGTCGTTGAACGGCGCGGGCGGGAGGTTGCGGCGGAAGGGTAGGGGGCGGGAAAAATCCCGCCCCCAGAAATCCAGCCGAAGCTATTCTTCCACAGGCTTGTCAGCCGCGGGTTTGTCGGCTGCGGGTTTGTCTGCTGCAGGTTTGTCCGCGCCCTTGGCAGCGGCGGCTGGGGCTTTGACGATCTCGATCAACTCAACGTCGAACACCAGCGCTTGGCCAGGTTTGATCTTCGGCGGCGCGCCGCGATCGCCGTAGGCAAGGTCGGACGGGCAGATCAGTTTGCCGGTGCCGCCGACCTTCATGAGCTGCACGCCTTCGGTCCAGCACGGAATCACGCCGTTGAGCGGGAAGGTGGCGGGCTGACCGCGGTCCCGCGAGCTGTCGAACTTGGTGCCGTCGGGGAGCGTGCCGGTGTAGTGAACCTTCACCTGATCAGTCGCCTTCGGCGCGGTGCCGGTGCCGGCTTTGGTCTCGGTGTAGATCAGGCCTGAAGCGGTCTTCTTGGCGCCCTTCTCGGCGGCGGCCTTGGTGAGGAACTCCTCGGATTTCTTCTTCTCGCCCTCGGCCACGACCTTGGCACGGCTCTGCTGGAGCGCGCCGATCTTCGGACCGTAGGTTTCGAGATCGACCTTCTTTTCGCGATTCAGTGCGCCGTCGGCGATGCCGGCCTGGACCAACTTGAGCTCGGCCTCGCTCAGATTGAAGGGTCCGAGGTTCTGGCTGATGGCCAAGCCGATCGCGTAGAGGGTCTTGTCGTCGTCGGTCTTTAGTTCCGGCTCGTCAGCGCGCGCGGTGGTGACACTGGCGAGCAGCGCGAGGAGCATGGTGATGGTGAGCTTGCGCATGAGAGTCTCCCTTTCAAGAGTGGTGGACGCGAACGGCCACGAAAGTCGCGCACTAGTAGCCGCGTCGCTAGCGTAAAGCAAGTAGCCGGGAGCGAACCCTGCTCGCGCGCGCTGTCGCGCGGTTACTCCGATTCCGAGGCGAGCGCCGCTCGCGCCTGTTTCGCGGCAGGACTGGTCGGATCAACCTGCACTGCTGTTTGCCATTCAACACGCGCCCGGTCGCCATCGCCGCGCACGTTCAGTACCTCGCCCAGCAAGTAGTGAGCGTCGGCGAAGCGTGAGCGCAAGGCAACGGCGGCCTGCAGTTGGTGCACCGCCTGCGTAAGCAACTCGGAGGCGTCACGTCCGGCGCGGATCTCGGCGTTTGCGTTGGTCGCCGCGCATAGACCCAATCCATATGGAGCGAAAAAATCGCCGGGATCAAACTGGCGTGCGGCGCTGAAGTTGGCTTCCGCCTCGGTCAACCGATTCTGTTGATACGCGGTGAGACCAAGCCGGCCCAGTACGTAGGCGCGCGTCTTCGGAGGACATTTGCCGGCGAGCGCGATACGATATTGCTGCTCCGCTGTGGCCGCGCGTCCTTCCAATAGGTCGTCGTCCGCCAGCTGCGTCAGGGGAAGACAGTGCCCTGGCGCGCTACGCGCGGCTGCCGTCCAAAAACTTCGATTGTCGTGCCAGATCCCCACTCGAGTTATCGTCACGCATCCGCCAACTAGGACGAGCACCACGGCTATTGCAGTGCTGAAGCGCGCACGCCAACCACCCAACGTACGCGCGGACCCAACGAGCGATCCAAACACCCAACACAACCCTATCGACGGAATGTATTCGTAGCGTTCGGCGATCGCGACGGTCGCCACTTCATGCGTCGCCACCACGAGATTTGGCAGCAGACCAATCCCCAACCAACTCAATCCGACGAGTGGCAGGCTGTCGCCACCGCGGGCGACACGCCACGCGAACAACCCAAGCGCGGAGACGGCTACAATCAATACTAACCAGGATGCGACATCCGGTACCGGAATGTCGGGTACGAACGGGTTGGCAGGGAACGGCCATACCAGTGCGCGCAGTTCGAAGAGCAGCGCGTACAGCGCGCGCAGCGCCGCATCGGTCTGCGCGGCGATCGGCTGCTCTGGGCTCACCCACCCGCCCAGGGCGTTCCACCGCAACACACCATAGAGCACCAGCGCCCCGCTCAGCATCAACAGGCGCGGCGCCACAATTCGGCGGTCGGGTCTGCGCGCCAGCGCGAGCGCGGCGAGCGCGAGGCCGCACACGGCACTCTCCTTCGAGCACAACGCGAGGAAGAAGCTGACGGCCGCGAGCGCCCCTGCACCCCAATCAAATCGAAGCAGGTTCCAAAACATCACGAGCAATGCGAGCGCGGCCAAGATGTCGGCACGCCCCGACATCCACGCCACCGACTCGACGTGAATCGGATGCACCGCGAACAGTGTGCCCGCAAACAACGCGACGAGTGGATCACGACGACCGGCCGGCTGCACCTGCCACGCGAGCCATGCCACCAGCGCCGCACAGACCGCATGGCCAAAAATGCCGGTCGCGTGCCGAGCAAACGCGCCGCCGCCAGCGAGGTAGTAGTCGGTCGCGTACGTCGCGTAGACCAGCGGGCGGTAGTACCGGTCTAGCAACACGACATCGGATGGCGGAAACAGGATACGCGAGCCACTGGAGAGCAACGGAACGATATCATGCACGATGATCCCGTCGTCCCACACCGGTCCGCCGCGCCAGGCACCGGCATACACCGCCGCCGCTACGCACGCCGCCGCCAGCGCCGCACGCACCACGTTGCCGATCCCGTCCGCCAGGTGAGATTCGCTCCCTGCCCGATGGCCGGGTCGAAGATTCGTTGCGGTGCGTCGGTTCACAGATAGCTGCCTTCTTCAGTCCGCTGCGGCTCAGTCACCGAGCGCTGGCTTGCGCTAGCAATGGCGTCATCGCAACCTGGCGTCAATGGCTGATTGGGATACCGAACAATACCGTCGCTTCCGTCACTATCGCGAACAACCCTTCCGCCACATTTGCGAGCGGCTGACTACTCGGGCCGACGAGCACATCGTCGATCTGGGTTGCGGTACTGGCGACCAACTACTCGCGCTCCTGCAACGGGCGCCGATGGGGCGCGGTAGGTCGTCGAATGGATGAAGGGCACAGGGCTCCGTCCATACCTTGCGGCATTGCCTGCCACGCACTACACCGCATTTCTCGAAGCGTACACTGCCGCGCTGAGCCCAGCCTACGGCCCCGGCCCGTTCGAGTTCGAGTTTCGGCGCCTCTTTCTGTGGACGCGCAAGCCGTAAGCTTCCTTGACAACGCGACAGACCACGGATAACGCGAACCTCATGCCGCCAAACTTGGCTGCCAAGTCGATGCGGGCTCAAATGTTGGTGTCATTGGGCGAGCTGGAGCTGCGCTCACTGCCGCGCCCGGTTGCAGGAGTCGACGAAGTCGTGATGCGCGTGCGCGCTGCGCTCACCTGTGGCACCGACATCAAGACCTACTTGCGCGGTCATCCGAAATTCCCGATGCCGACGCTGTTCGGCCACGAGTTCGCGGGTGAACTTGCCGCCGTCGGGTCGCAGGTTCAGGGCTTCCGCGAAGGCGATGCTGTCATGGCCGTCCCCAGTGCGCCGTGCGGGCAGTGCTACCATTGCGAACGACAACAAGAGAACCTGTGTGCCACGCTGTTTGATGACTATGTACTCGGCGGCTATGCCGAGTATCTCAAGCTTCCAGGGCGGATCGTGCGGACGAACCTCTTCCACAAGCCAGCGCACCTCTCGTTCAACGAGGCAGCGTTGCTCGAACCGCTGTCGTGCGTCGTCCACGGGTTGCAGCAGGTCACGGTGCGCCCAGACGACACGGTGGTGTTGATCGGTGCCGGTGCCATCAGTCTGTTGCACGTAATGGTGTTGCGCGCGATGGGGGTGCAGCAGATCGTAGTGATCGGTCGCAACGCCCAGCGCGCGGCGTTCGCGCACCGCGCGGGCGCGACGGTCGTGCTTACCGAGCCCCCGCTGATTGCGCGCGCGGCGGTGCTCGATCTCACCGACGGGCGCGGTGCCGATGTCGTAATCGAATGTACCGGCCAGGTCGAGGTATGGGAGGCCGCGCCGGCGCTGGTGCGACGCGGCGGGGCCGTCGTGTTGTTCGGCGGCTGTGCGGCCGGCACCACCGTTCGGTTCGATACGCAGCGGTTGCACTACGAACAGCTCACCATCGTCAGCCCGTTCCACTTCACGCCGCGCGCCGTGCGCGCCGCATACGATTGGCTCGCTAGCGGCAAGCTCAATACGCCCGCATTGATCAGCGGTGAGTTTTCGATGGCCGAGTTGCCCGCCGCCCTCGCCAGCCATCAACGCGGCGACGGCGTCAAGTTCGCCGTAATCCCGTGAGCCTGTGAAAGTTGCCCGGCTCTACGATTTCCTCGACGTGCGCATCGAGGAAGCTCCGGTGCCACAAGTCGGCCCACGCGACGCGCTAGTGCGCACACGGGCCTGCGGCATCTGTTCCGGCGACGTGGTGCCCTGGTACATCCGCAAGAAGGCGCCGCTGGTGTTTGGGCATGAGCCGGTTGGTGAGATCGTCGAAGTCGGTCGGGAAGTCGCAGATGCGTGGCGGCCGGGTCAGCGCGTGTTCGTCCATCACCACGCTCCGTGTCTCAATTGCCGCGCCTGCCGCCGCGGGGAGTTCGTGCAGTGCGCGACTTGGCGCACCACGCACATCGTTCCCGGCGGTATGGCAGAGTATTTTCTGGTGCCGGAAATCAATCTGGCGGTCGATACACTGGCGTTACCCGATGCGATTGGCGATGACGACGGGGCGCTGGTCGAACCGGTGGCGTGCGTGGTGAAGTCGCTGCAGCGCGCGGGCAACCTGGCCGACGCGTCCGTGTTGATCATCGGCCTGGGTGTGATGGGTCAGATGCACGTGCTGCTGGCGCGTCATCTTGGGGCGCGCCAGATTCTGGCGACCGACTTGGTGCCGAGCCGCTGCGCGCACGCGGGCTCCCTCGGCGCAGATGTCATAATCGATGCGCGGACCGGCGACCTGCGCGAGCAGGTACTCGCCGCAACCGATGGCGAGGGCGCGGAAGTGGTGATCGCCGGGCCGGCCACTGTCGAGGCGATCGAGGCCGGCCTCACGTGCGCGGCGCGCGGCGGGACCGTGATCCAGTTCATGGGAACCGAACCGGATGCGCGCCTGTCTCTGGCGACCTTCGACTACTACTTCCGTGAACTGCGGCTGGTGCCGAGCTATTCGTGCGGCCCCCGCGAGACGCGCGCCGCGTTGGCGCTGATCGAGGCCGGCGTGATTCGCGCCCACCACGTGGTGACGCACCGATTCGAGTTAGCGCAAGCCGGCGAGGCCTACCGCGTTGCGGCGCAAGACAAGTCGGCGATCAAGACGCTGGTATACTTCCCGCGTCGTTGACGGTGCTAGGGTGGAAACAAAAAAAGCGACCCCACCGTTGGGGTCGCTTCGTTTCGCAACGACGGTTTGTCGTTCCTATTTCTTGAACTTGTGCGGCAACATGCTCGCAGCCTTGTCAGCCGCGGCTTGTGCGCGGGTCGCCGCGTCGGCCGCAGCTTTCGCTGCTGCCTCAGCCTTGCTCGCCGCCGCTTCCGACTTGCTGGCCGCACCTTCGATGCGAGCCATCTGGGCCGGGTCAATCTCCGCCTTCTGAGTACAGCCGACGGTCACGCCCGCGAGGAGCATCGAACCGAGCAACGCAACTGCCGCTCGTCCGTGTGTGCTTCCCATAGT
This sequence comes from Binatia bacterium, assembly GCA_041477755.1. Classification (GTDB taxonomy): domain Bacteria; phylum Desulfobacterota; class Binatia; order HRBIN30; family JACQVA1; genus JACOST01. Next base: position 21,413 of record JBGOUW010000002.1, on the reverse strand, counting down.
CCTAGTCCTCCTTGTTTGCCGGTGCGCCGTCAGTTCGGTCCGCTGCTGGCGAAGGTTACTTGTGAGTCGTCTTCTTGAACATGGCCTCGGCGCGCTCGGCCGCCGCCTGAGCCTTTGCCGCAGCATCGGCCGCGCTCTTGGCTGCCGCTTCCGCCCGGCTGGCTGCCGCTTCCGACTTGCTAGCAGCTGCGTCGATGCGCGCCATATCTTCCGGCGCAATCTTCGCTGTGCACCCGACGGTCACCCCCGCGAGGAGCACCGAGCCAACCAGCGCAACCGCGACCCGCGATCCTTTTCGAATCCCCATTGTTCCTATCCTCCTTTTCGCCAATGTGGCGTGGGCTCCAATTAGCTGTGTTCTTTTGCACAAATCGTCCGAACCCGCAAGGGGTTCCCAGTAGGGAAAGGGCAAAAGTTTTGCTGACCAATGCCGCCTAGTACTCGTCGTCGAAGTCTTCGCCGCTGGGTGCCGGAGCGCCGGCCCTCTTCTTCGGCTTCTCGGCAATCGCCGCCTCGGTCGTGATCAGCAGCGACGCCACGCTGGCGGCGTTTTGCAACGCCGTGCGGACCACTTTCACCGGATCGACGATGCCGGCCTTGATGAGCGGCTCGAACTCTTCACTTAGGGCATTGAAGCCGAAATCGTCGGTACCGTCGCGCACTCGCGCCACGACGACCGAGGGCTCGGCCCCCGCGTTGGCCGCCAATTGCCGGAGCGGCTCCTCCATCGCACGACGCACGATTGCGACGCCGTGGGCGCGTTCGCCATCCACCTTCAGCTTGTCGAGCGCGGCTTGCGCCCGCAGCAACGCGACCCCGCCGCCGGTTACAATCCCTTCCTCGACCGCTGCTTGGACCGCGTGCATCGCGTCGTCCGCGCGCGCCTTGCGCTCCTTCATCTCAACCTCGGTGGCCGCACCGATCTTCAGCACCGCCACACCGCCGGCCAGCTTCGCCAGGCGCTCCTGCAACTTCTCGCGATCGTAGTCCGAGGTCGTTTCTTCAATCTGCGCACGGATCTGACTGATGCGGCCCTGAATAGCATCCTTCTTGCCGGCCCCATCGATAATGGTGGTGTTGTCCTTGTCCATCTCGACCCGTTTGGCGTGGCCCAGGTCTTTGAGAGCCACGCTCTCGAGCTTGATACCGAGTTCCTCGGCGACGAGTCGGCCCGCGGTGAGAATCGCCAAGTCTTCGAGCATCGCTTTGCGGCGATCACCGAACCCAGGGGCCTTGGCAGCGGCACATTTGAGCGTGCCGCGCAGCTTGTTCACTACCAAGGCGGCGAGCGCTTCGCCTTCCAACTCCTCCGAGATGATCAGCAGCGGCTTGCCGGACTGTGCGACTTTTTCGAGCAGCGGCAGCAGATCGCGCAGATTCGAGATCTTCTTCTCGTGCAGGAGGATGTAGGGATCGTCCAGCTCGGTGATCATCTTTTCCGGGTTCGTGACGAAGTACGGCGATTGGTAGCCGCGATCGAATCGCATCCCTTCGACGATGTCGAGCGTGGTTTCGAGGCCTTTGGCTTCCTCGACGGTGATCACGCCATCCTTGCCGGCCTTCTCCATAGCGTCGCCGAGCAGGTCGCCGATCACGGTGTCGCCGTTGGCAGCGATGATGCCCACCTGGGCAATGCTGGCGCGGCTCTTGACCGGCCGGCTCTGCTGCTGGATGGCCTCGACGGCCTTTGCGACCGCGAGATCGATGCCGCGCTTGAGCTCCATCGGATCCATGCCGGCCGCCACTAGGCGCAGTCCCTCGCGCACAATGGCGCGCGCCAGGACCGTGGCGGTCGTGGTGCCATCACCGGCGCTGTCGTTGGTCTTCTGCGCCACCTCGCGCAGCAACTTCGCGCCCATGTTTTCGAACTTGCCCTCAAGCTCAATCTCCTTGACGACAGTGGCACCGTCTTTCGTGATCACTGGGGCCCCGTATGATTTCTCAATCAGGACATTCCGGCCGCGTGGCCCGAGCGTGACCATGGCAGCGTCAGCGAGTACATTCACGCCGGCGAGCAGACCTTCGCGGGCACGGGTATGCAAGTGGATGGTCTTGGCGGACATTAGATGATGGCTCCTTTCGTATCGCGGGACTCAGGCGTAGGTGCGGCGCTTCACTTAAGCACGGCCTCGTGCAGTTGCAAGGGCTGACGGTACAACCGCAGCACCGATTGTGTTTGGAAAGCGTTTTTGGCATAGAAGACCGTTACTTTTGTCAGCCCCGACTGCTTGCTCGGTCCCGTTGAGACCCAAGCGAAGTCGGCGGCCCGCCCGCGACGAAGCCGGGCGCGGTGGGCGGCGCGCCGGTCGCGGTTCACGACAGGTCCGATCAGAAAGGCGGCGATCCCCACGTGCACGGTGATGGACACACTGTGACGCGGGAGAGATTGAAAGGGAGGCAACTCACACAATGATCATTATGGTTTTGGCTATCAGCGTGTTCTCGCTTGGCTTCGCCGGATATCTGGCGCAGCTAGTCCTCGCCAAGGACACCGGCACCGCAGCCATGCAAGAGATTTCCAACGCGATCCGCGAGGGGGCGGAGGCGTTCCTACGGCGCCAGAACCGCACCATCGGGACGCTCTCGATCGTCGTCGCCGGCGTGATTTTTGTGCTCTATGCCTTCGTGCGGACACCGAATCCGGCCGATCCGGTTGGACCGATGCGGATGGCAATGTGGACTACGCTGTCGTTCGCATTCGGCGCTTCCTGCTCGGTAATTGCCGGCTACGTCGGCATGTGGGTGTCGATCCGCACCAACGTTCGCACCGCCTCGGCAGCCCGCACCAGCCTCAACGACGCGCTGCAGATCGCACTCCGTGGCGGCGCCGTCTCGGGCTTGTTCGTGGTGGCGATGAGCTTGCTCGGCGTCGGCGGCCTGTACGCCGTGTTGAACCAACTCGGATACGAACCGCAGAAGATTCCGTTCATCATCGTCGGCTACGGCTTCGGCGCGTCGTTCGTCGCGCTGTTTGCCCAGCTCGGTGGTGGAATCTACACCAAGGCCGCCGACGTCGGCGCCGATCTGGTCGGGAAAATCGAAGCCGGCATTCCCGAAGACGATCCCCGCAACCCCGCGGTCATCGCCGATCTGGTCGGCGACAACGTCGGTGATTGCGCCGGTCGCGGCGCGGACCTGTTTGAATCGACCGCTGCCGAGAACATCGGCGCGATGATCTTAGGCGTCAGCCTCTTCCCGTACTTCGGGCTCAAGGGCATCCTCTTCCCGCTGGTGGCGCGTGCGTTCGGCCTGCTCGCCTCGATCGTCGGCATCATGGTCGTTAAGACCCGCGAGGATGCCGACCCGATGGATGCGCTCAACCGCGGTTACTATGTGGCATCGGCACTGGCCGCTGCCGGGTTCCTCGTTGCGTCCTACACGATGTTGTCGACTGACAAGGCGCCGGATGCGTGGAAGTACTTCTTCGCCTGCGGCATCGTTGGGATCGTGATGGCGCAAGCGTTCGTGTACATCACGCAGTACTACACGGAGTACAAATTTCGTCCGGTGAAGTCGATCGCTGAGGCCTCTCAGACCGGCCCGGCCACCAACATTATCACCGGCATCGCCGTCGGCCTCGAATGCACGGCCATTCCAACCATCGTAATCTCCATCGCCATCGTCAGCTCCTTCTACCTTGGCAAGGCCTCGGGCGTGGAGCACGCCGGACTGTTCGGGACGGCCGTCGCGACCATGGGCATGCTCGGCACCGCGGCGTATATCTTGGCGATGGACACCTTCGGCCCGATTACCGACAACGCCGGTGGTATCGTCGAGATGAGTCAGCAACCCGAAGCCATCCGCAAGAAGACCGACCGACTCGACGCCGTCGGCAACACCACCAAGGCGCTCACCAAAGGGTACGCCATCGGCTCCGCCGCGCTCGCGGCGTTCCTGTTGTTTTCGGCCTATCTCGATGAGGTCGGCCACTACGGCCACAAGCTTGCCGCCGTTGACATCTCCAAGCCGGAAGTCTTCGTCGGCGGGCTGTTGGGCGCGATGTTGGTGTTTCTGTTCTCCGCGCTGGCGATCCGCGCGGTCGGCAAAGCCGCATACTACGTCATCAACGAAGTGCGCAGGCAGTTCAAGGAGAACCCCGGCATCCTGCTGGGTACGTCAAAGCCGGACTACGGCCGGTGCGTCGACATCGTCACCGTCGGAGCACTCAAGGAAATGATAATGCCCGGGGTGCTCGCCGTGAGCATGCCGATCGTGGTCGGCGTGCTGTTTCGCCCCTTGGGGCTCGGCGCCGAGACGGTCGCCGCCTTCCTGATGGTCGGCACCATCACGGGCATCTTGATGGCCACCTTTCTCAACAACTCTGGCGGCGCGTGGGACAATGCCAAGAAGTATATCGAGATGGGTCAGTACGGCGGCAAGCGCTCCGAGACCCACAAGGCGGCTGTCGTCGGCGACACCGTCGGTGATCCGTTCAAGGACACAGCCGGCCCAAGCTTACACGTCCTGATCAAGCTGCTCAGCACCATCACCCTGGTGATGGCGCCATTCTTCATCTGAGCCGCAGTCGTCGATCGGGCGACGATCTCACGGACTGCCCGCCGTCGACAGCACGCTGTCGGCGGCGGGAAAGTCAGCCGGGCTCACCGCCGGTACGACTGCGACCACGAGATCATTCTCGCGGATCACGATCTCGCCAACGCGCTGATCGCGCACAATCGGCGCCGTCAGCATGTCCGGCAATTGGAAGTCCAGTTCGAAGTGGTGCTCTTCTCCGTGGCGTCGGAGGAGTGAGCAGCCGGTACCGGCCACCGGCACCAAATGGCCTTCGAGCCCACCGCGCACTCGCACCGGAATGCGGAGCGGCTCACCGACACGCACGATGTCGATGCGCTCAAACGTCGCAAAGCTCCAGTCGAGCCACTCTCGGGCGGCTGTGTAGCGAGTGCCATTGTCTGCGGCGCCGAGCGCCACTGCGATCACGTCGAGCGCTCCACGACGCGCCGTCGCCACCAGATGCGAGCCGCCACGTGGCGACTCGGTCACCAGCAGCCCATCCACCCCCGCTACGGTCCCCAGCATCTGGTTGCGGTTGCGCAAGAGAACCGTGCCGCCGCGAAACGGCAGACCACTCAGCGCCGCCCATGTGCGGGCGCGCGAATGCCGCAGCAACTCGGTGGTGACGCGCACGGTGTCGCGCGCAGTGGTCACATCAATCGGTTGCCGCGTGCTGGCGGCGGTCCCGCTGAGCGAACCATACTCCGTCCCGATCATCCCCAATGAACTCGCGCGCTCGTTCATCGCCGCCACCGCCGCCGCGGGACTACCCAGCGTCCCGTCGGCCAGCACGGCCGCCGCATCGGGCGCCCCGGACACCAACAACGCGCGCAGCAATTCATCGATCGAAAGGTGCTCGCCTTCGCGCAGCCCGAGCCGCGCACCCGGCACGGCAGCGGCTCCCGCGCTGACCGGAAGTGTCAGGCTGGTCACCAACTCGCCGGAGTCCAGACGTTCCAGCACTAGCAGCGACAGCATCAGGTGTCCGAGTGCTCCGAGTGCGATCGACTCATCGGCGTTGCGTTCGCGCAGCACGCGGCCGCTCGACGCATCCGCGAGCACCATCGCGCGCGGCTCTGCGACCGGGGCCTTGCTCGTGCTGGGCTGAATCGCTCGGGTCGCCGTCGGAATCACCACGGGGAGGAGAATGATGATGGCACCGACTAGTGCGCGCGCCACCCAGCCCATCCCCGTCATCCTCCCCGCCCTGGCATCACAGTCCCCACGAGAAGCACGCAGTGGGGCTGACCCGCACGATCACCGACTCGTCCTCAACGATGGGCGCTACGCGCGGGAACTGACGATACTTGCGATACAGGGATTGTCGGATGCGCTTGAACACCGGGCCGCGTGCAATCACCGTCGCGGAACCGGCAATCATCGCACCCGCCAAGTGCGACCACCGCTCACTGTAGACGTCGAAGGTCAACGCGACACGCGAGCAACGGCGCAGGTTGCGCACCTTGCGGGCGTTCGCCGCGCTCGCGAAGTAGATGTGGCCCGCCACGTTGACGGTACACACGGCGACGTTGTGGGGTGTCTGGCGCGGACCGATCGTCGCCAAGCGCGCCACGCGCTGCGTTCGAACAAACGCCAGAACCTTCCCGCTCAAGCGATACGCCACCGGCCTCACCCCGCGCCGTGTCAGCTACGGCTCACAACCAGTTACCAGGGGCGCACCGTAACGGATTTCCGCCGTGCCCTCAAGTTTTCCTTGACCCACAGTTTTCATTTGACGCAGGCTGGCGCCTCCGTTACGCCATCAGCACGTAGGAGATTTGCGATGCCCTTGTCCCAGTCCTTCCGCCCTCTCGTCACGATGCTCGGCATCGCTCTCCTGATCGCCGCGCTGCCCGCTCGCGCGCGCAGCGTCCTATGCGCCGGCGACTGCAACGACGACGGCCAGGTCACGGTCGAGGAGCTCGTTTACGGCGTGAATCTCGCGCTGGGTACCGGCGGCGCCCTGCGCCTGTGCCGTCCGCTCGATGAGAACGGCGATCACCTCGTGACGGTGGAAGAGCTGGTGCGGGCGGTGAACGTTGCGCTGGCTACTTGCCCAGAATCGATCGAGGTCTATCGGGCGCCGGCCGGCGAGGCGGTCGCCGGTCCGCAGTCGGGTGCACGCGGCGTACTACCAAACGGTCGCCGGGTCGAGGCGGTGGGGGAGCAAGTACCGGTCGACACGTTTCCGCTCAACCTCGCACTCACGCCAGATGAAGCGCACGTAATCGTCACCAACGACGGCTTCGGGAACGACAACTTTCAGCGCAACCTGCAGGTGATCGAAGCCGCCTCGCGGACAGTGACCCGCGTGCAGGTGCCCCACTATCTCGGCTTGGCGCTCAGCCCCGATGGCGAGCGAGTCTTCGTCCCCAACGGCACCTTGAACACGGTGCAGAGCCTTCGCTTCGAGCACGGCGAACTACAGCCCCCGGAAGTCGTCGCCACTCTGCCCGACGGCACGTTCCCAACCGGCCTGACGGTCAGTCATGATGGGCGCTATCTCTACGTCATCGGTCTGCGCAGCAACGCGCTGTGGACGGTCGATCTGCAAACCGGCGACACGCTGCGCGGCCCCGATGTTGGAAACTTCCCCTACGCCGTGAAGCTCGCCGCCGATGGGCAACATGCGTTCGTCAGCTCGTGGGGATTGAACAATGGGAATCCCTCCGGGCTGATTCCGGCGCCGCTGCCGCCATTCGATCCCAACGGCTTCTCGCGCTCGTCGGTGATCGTCGTCGATCTGAACAACCCGACGCAGCCGCGATTCCAGAAGTCCATTCCGATCGGCCGCAGCGCGCATATCGACAACCGCACCGTGTTCGGCGGCAGCCATCCTACCGCTATGGCACTCAGCCCCGACGGTGCATTGCTCTACGTCACCGCGACCAACCTTGACTCGCTCGTGGTGATCGACACAGCGACCTTTGCGGTAGCTGCGGAGGTACAACTGAACCGGTTCGACTCCGGCGGCGCTTCGCTCGGGCTGCAGGGTCTCTACCCCAACGCGGTGACGGTGAGCGCCGACGGACGACGTATCTATGTTGCCGACGCCGGCATCAACGCGGTCCAAGTCATCGCCGCCGATCCGGCAGCGGGCACGTTTCAGTCACTCGGCTTCATCCCCACCGGCTGGTATCCGAGCGCGCTGGCACTCACCCACGATGGCACACGCCTCTACGTCGCCAACGCCAAGGGTGTCGGCGTCGGAGGCAACGGGGCCGAACTGGTCGACATCAGCGACGAGAACCTGGGCGCCACGCCGTACTACATTGGCCGCATCATCAAGGGTAGCGTGTCGATCATCGATGGGGTCGATCACGTTGACCTCGATGCTGGCACCGCGGCGGTGCGCGCGCTCAATGGCTTCGACCCGATTACTGTTGGGCGGGTCGATGGCCATGCTGCCGAAGGCGACCTCGAACACGGGCACCCACTGCCTCCGGACTTCGGCAGCAGCGCGTCGCAACAGATCAAACATGTTGTCTTCATCCTCAAGGAGAACCGTACCTACGATCAAGTGTTCGGCGACCTCGATCTGCCGGGCGTCAGTCGTGACAGTCGTCTGACGTTGTTCGGCGACGACGTCACGCCGAATCATCACGCACTCGCGCGTCAGTTCGCCACCGGTGACAACTTCTATTGCGACGCGGAAGTCTCGATCCCGGGGCACGAATGGACCGACCAAGGCAACGACACCGACTGGACCGAGAAGACGTGGCCGTTCAACTACAACGGCGGCGGCATCTCCGACGCTATGGCGCAGACCGGACAGGAGGGCTTTGCCAAGGCGGGATATATCTTCGAGCTGATGGATCGCGAACAGGTCCCGTTTCGTGTTTACGGTGAGGCCTTCGCGCTGCTGTCACGGCTCGAAGCCGGAAAGAACAGCGGAGGCGTGCAGAGTCTGTTCTCCAAGTTGGTACAAGCCGCCGGCAGTGTGAGCAATCTCGCCGCCAATGCGGGCCTGATTTTCGCGGGAGATGTCGCGGCGCTGAGCGCCGCCGGCATCAACGTCGATATCTTGAAGAACGAGGTGTGGCCGAACTTCAAACTCGACTATCCGTCGAACATTCTGCCCGACAAGACCGACGTCGAACGGGCTCGGCTTTTCATCGAGGAGCTCGATCAGTTCACCACGGGTGGCGAACTACCGCAGTTCCTCTTCATCTGGCTGCCCAACGATCATACCTTTGGTGCGACGCCAAACATGCCGACGCCGCGCGCAGCGGTCGCCGACAACGACCGTGGCTTGGGCATGGTCATCGCCGCCCTCAGTCATAGCCCGTTTTGGAGCGACATGGCGATTTTCGTCAGCGAGGACGACGCGCAGGACGCCCAGGATCACGTGTCGGCGCATCGCACCATCGACTTGGCGATCGGACCGTACATCAAGCGCAGCTATCTGTCGCACGTCCACCATTCCAACGTCAGCATGCTCAAGACGATGGAACTGCTGCTCGGCGTGGGCCCGCAATCGCAGTACGACCGCTATGCCACCGACATGCGTGACTACTTCACTACCACGCCCGACTTCACGCCGTACACCGCGCTCTCCTCGGCCGTGGCGGCCGAAGTGAATCCATCGGCAGTGAACGCCGGCAACGCGTATCTGCGCGAAGCCGCCGAAGTCTCCAGCGGCCTCAACCTCTCGGACTACGATGAAGCGGGGCCGGAGCTGTCGCGCGTGCTATGGCTCGCCCACGTGGGTGAACGCTTCGAGCGCGAAAAGCGCGTCGCCGTGATGCTCACCCTTGCATTCGTCACCCTGCTCATCGCGGGCGGCGCCGTCATGCAACGGAAAAGGCTTCCGGTTTCGAGTTCGTAGCTTCGAGTTCCAATTTTCGGGGTTGGCGACCTATCAACCAGCGAACCTTCTGGTCACAATGTGGGCATGACGCCGGCGGCAGAACTGATCGCGCTGGAGACCGCCATGCGCGATCTGGCGCGGCTGTACGAAGTGGCCGTGCTATTCGCGCCGCTGCGCGAACGCGCCGAGCAAGAGTTGCTACCCCGCATGAGCGAACTCGGCGGCCATCTTCGTCACGACCTGCGCGATGGCACGCTCGCGCGGCCAGCGATCGAGCGCGCGGCGGCGGAGTTGCAGACGCTCACCGCGCGCTGGAGTCACGCGCTCGGAGACCTACGCAGCAGCGCGCCCGTAGTGTCCGCCATCGACGCGTTTCAGCGCGATGACCACGCCGCGCTCACGCGACTTCTCCCCCAGGTGTTCGCGGGGCTCCGCGCCGTCACACCGCTCCCGCACGAACTGCACTACGCCGTATCAGTCGTGGCGCCGCGACGGCGTCGGCCCGGCGGACGACCATTTCTGACCGTGGCAGACGCGACCGAGAAGATCGTCGCCTGTCGCCACGGCATTCGACCCGAACCGGCGAGCGACGACTGGTGGGAGCTGGCCTTTTCCGCGCTCAGTCTTGCCGAGGAGCGGGAGACGCTCGACGCGCCGATCACGCTCGCGCTCGATCTGCGGGCATGCGGGATCGCGATCTTCCAAGCCGAGGACGAAACCACATTGCGCGCCTACACGGCATGCCTGGTTGCCCCGTTCACGTTGATGCTGGGCAGCGCAGCCGACGATGAGTGGTGGGAAGCGGCCGGTGAGTCCTACGCCGGCTTTCGCGACGCGTTGGCCGCACGCGCGCGCAGCAGCGGCATCACCGTTCGCATCGTGTAGTGAAGCCCACAAACGCCGAGGGCCGACACCATGTGTCGGCCCTCGGAATTCGCAGCGGATCGGTCGCGCGCGCTTAGAACTGATACGTGATCTTCACCCCCGTCTCATCGCGGCGGGTGAAGCGTCCGCCGGCGAACCACGGGTCGTTGCTCGGCACGCTGCGTCCGAACGCGGTGAAGAACTTCTGTTGCAGGCTGAAGATCAGATCGTTGGTCGCGAACCAATCCAGGTTGTAGAGAATCTCGTCGTTCATGTTGACGGGATCGAACGCGTCAGCGATGAACGGCACAATTGTCCCGCCGCGGTAGAAGCTGGTGCCCGCGATCGTGATCAAGCTTTCCCAGCGGCGGATGTTGTCACCGGGGATGTTGCCGGGACGAGAGCTGTCCTGGAGTCGCTCCGTAAAGCCGTTGTATTGACCACCCTGCCACACACCAAGGCCACCGGTGTTCGAGCCCGGCAGGCCCGCGTGCGGCGTAAAGTAGGGAGAGTCGCCGGCGCTGTTGTTGCCGACCAGCTGATCGACGTGTGCGCCGGTCGTGTAATTCCAAAACGCTTGGCCGGTGAGGAACCAGGTGGCCTTCGAATTCAACCAGCGAATCCAGGTCGGGCGGTCGAAGCCGAGCATTCCCGCCCACACATCACGTTGTTCGAACCCGATCGGAGCCTTTCCGCTGACCGTCCCACTTTCATTCTTGATATCGACGAGCTTGCTTTCGTTCGTGGTCTGGAACGGCTCACCCATCACGTACGCGCTTTCAAAGCGGAAGACGGCCTGAGTAAAGTCGCCTTCGAAGTAGTTCCCCGTAAGGCCAAAGATGTGCATGTAGGGGTGGACTACTTCAGCGTCCACAGCGACCGGGAACACCCGTTTGCCGAGGAACGTCGCGCCATCGATCGGTGCTCCAATCGGTGAGGGACCGTGCCCGTTCGTCGTGATCGAGTGGATCTTGACGGCGAACGGCGACGCGGCGCCGACGCCGCGGCCGCGCCCGTACAAGTAGTTCAGCGAAAACTCGAGGCCTTGTGGCGTCACCGCGTGCACGCGCGTACCGACCTCACTGGCGTCGGCCGGGTTGCGCTGGAATGCGCCCTTGCGCAGGCTCGTGCCCTGCAAATTGAATGTGGGCGAGAGGTAGGTAGCGATGTCCGGGGTCAACTGCTGGACCTGTCCGCCGCGCAGCGGATCTGGGAACGGCAGCGCCCAGGGACGCGGCAAGAAGTCGACCTTCGCGCCGGGCTGGAAATCAAACGGGTTGTAAACGACCTCGACAAACGTGTTCGAAAACGGACCAACGTCGCCAACGTCCCACAAGGCTTTGGCCAGCCACGTGGCGATGCGGATGTTGTCCCACGAGTCTTGTTGAAAGTGCCACGTCGTGTCCAGCGGGTTCCAAATGTCCATCAACCGGAACTGGTCGCTCTCACCCCAGATCACTTGCTGCCGACCGGTACGGAGACTGACCGGCAGATCTTTGAGCTTGGTGTCGATGTAGATCTCGCGCAACTGGTTCTCGAACTTGTCGGCGCTGCGAGTCTGCTGCGTAAAGCGCGAGCCGGTGCCAGCGATCGGGCCGCCGATCTTGTCGTCGAACGACGTCTGGCCGATCTGATTTTCGGTCGGCGCGATGTCGTAGAAGCTATCGTAGACACCGCGATAGAGCATGAAGAGTTTCGAGGACTCGGCGAACGGGACGTTGAACTTGTCGAGGAAGTTGCCGTTCTGCAGCCAGTCCCAGTCGATCCGCAGACGGAAGGTATTGCGTTGCTGAATGAAGTGAAACTCGGTCGGCGACGGATCGCGCGCCACGTTCTGCGCCTCGAAGCTGCCCGAGACCTGCATCGCCCCATACTTGACGGTGGCATGCCCCGGCCGTGTGCCGCCGCCGACCATCGCGACGGTCAACGCCACCGCACCCAACAGCCTGACCCAGCGAGAATCCCCACATCGCGCTGATTCACCCATTGCACCCCTCCTTCTCAGTCACCGCGGCCGAGCGAGCACCCCCAACCGCTGTGCCGTGTCGCGGTCATACTAAAAACACGAGTGTCTTGGCAAGGCAAAAAGTGCTGCTCGCACGCGCGCGTGCATCGCACCGGCGGGCAATCCATTCGACCAATTCAGTGCGTTGACTTGCTGAAAGCCCCTTGTTACTCGCAGCCCATGGTCGTGCGCACGCGTTTCGCCCCCAGTCCGACCGGTTATCTTCACATTGGGAGCGCGCGGACGGCACTGTTTTCCTACCTCTATGCCCGGCACCACGGCGGCACGTTCGTCCTCCGGATCGAGGACACCGATCGCGAGCGCTCGACCCCCGAATCGATCAACGCGATCATCGAGGCGATGCGGTGGCTCGGGCTCGAGTGGGACGAGGGGCCGTTCTTTCAGAGCGATCGCTGGGACATTTATCGTACGCACGCCGAGCGCTTGCTGAGTTCCGGCCATGCCTACCGCTGCTATTGCAGTGCCGAACTACTCGACTCCAAGCGCAAGGTCGCGATGGCGGAGGGGCGCAAGGCGATGTACGACCGCACCTGCCGCGACGCCACCGCCTCCGGCAGCGGACCGTTCACGATTCGTTTCAAGGCCGCGCTCGACGGCGAGACCGCGGTCGCGGATCTGGTGAAAGGCCCCGTCCTGTTCCACAATCGCGAACTCGACGATCTCATTCTCGTGCGCTCCGACGGCGTTCCGACCTACAACTGCTGCGTGGTCATCGACGACGCCGCGATGAACATCAGCCACATCATTCGCGGCGAAGATCTGCTGGCGAGCACGCCCAAGCAGATCCAGCTCTATCACGCGTTTGGCTTCCCGCTACCGGCCTTCGCGCACATCCCGCTCATTCTCGGGCTCGACCGCGCGCGCCTCAGCAAGCGCCACGGCGCCACCTCGGTCACCGCCTATCGCGAGGCCGGGTATCTCCCGGACGCGGTGACGAACTACCTGGCCCGGCTCGGGTGGTCGTACGGCGATCAGGAAATCTTCACGCGCGAGCAATTGATCGAGTACTTCTCGCTCGAGAGCGTGGGGAAGTCGGCGGGCGTCTACAACCCCGAGAAACTGGAATGGGTGAACTTCCAGCACCTGAAGGCGTTGCCGATTGCGCAGCTTGCCGAGGCCGCCAAGCCGTTCATCGCCGCGCGCGGGTGGACGAAGTACCTCGACGACGCTGCCCCTCTGCAGCGTGCGCTCGCCACGCTGCAGGAGCGCGCGAAGACCCTCGTCGAGCTGACCGACTGTGCGCGCTTCTATCTTTCGGACGACATCGAGTACGACGCCAAGGCGGTCGCGAAGCATTTGCGTGCCGAGATCGCGAGCCCGTTGCAGCAATTGATCGCCGAGCTGAAGGCGCTGGCGTCGTGGAATCCGCCGGCGCTGCAAGCCGCATTCAACACCGTGATGGAGCGGCACGGGCTCGCGCTCGGCAAGCTGGCGCAGCCGGTGCGAGTAGCATTGACCGGCGGCACCGTCAGTCCCGGGATCTTCGAGGTGATCGAGGCACTCGGCAAAGAGCGCACGTTGACGCGCCTGCAGCACGGGCTGGCACAAATCGGTACGAGCACTCTCGCGGGCGCATCCGTGGGCTGAGTATGCGTGGGCTGAGTATGTTGACAAGCGGGAAGCCAGCGCTTAGTCTCGCGGGCGTTTTGCGGTGAGGAGTCGGCTAATTGGTAAGCCACCTGACTCTGGATCAGGCGATTGTAGGTTCGAGTCCTACCTCCTCAGTTCACGAGTGCAGAATGCGGAATTCGGAATGGCGGCTCGGCGGATTGCGCATTCCGAATTCCGCATTCCCAGTTCCGTATTAGCGACGGTCCCATCGTCTAGCGGTTAGGACACCGGCCTCTCACGTCGGGAACACGGGTTCGATTCCCGTTGGGACCACTTTGATTCCGAAGCCGTTTTTTGACGCGAACCAGCGACCCTGTGGATAAGGTCGCCGGTTTTGACTTCCCGCTGGCGCGCGTCGCGCTTGGTCCGCGAGTCCAGCCCCCTCATTTTTTTGTTGGAGCAGTGACTCCGCATCGGTAGAAAGAAATCTTCCGCAAGATCGGCTCTTGTCGTGCTCCGGCCGACCAGGCACGACTACGTCATCATCGGTACGCTGGCCCGACGCTGGCAATACGCGCGCGGTGACTGACCGGTCCAGCGCCTGAAAGCTCGCGAAAAGCTGTTCGAATCCGAGAATCCCAGGAGAAAGGCAATCTCGGTAACCGAGGTGCGGCGCCCTTCGAGGTAGGTGCGGGCGATTTCCTCTCGTGTGCTGTTCAGGGCCTTGCGATAGGTCGTGCCTTCCTCTTGCAATCGACGCTGCAAGTTGCGCAAGCTCATCCCCAACACCCGCGCCGCCGCCTCCTCGGTCGGTTCGCCGCCCGCCAGTTGCTCGACGAGCCAGCTCCGCAGTCGGCTGGACACATGCTCACGTTCGATACGCGCCAGATAGCGGGCGACCAGCTCATCGTTTTGCCGCGCCAGCTCAGCGTTGCCAGCGGGCAGCCTTTCGTCCAGGTCGGAGGCGGCGAACTCCAGCACACTCTCGGGTTGCCCGAATAGCACCGGAGCGCGGAATAGTTTCCGGAACGGTTCCGAAGGAGACGGCTCCGGCCGCTCGAGCCGCACGGCGACAGGGTTCAGCTTTCCGCCGGACAGCATCCGAACCGTGCTCACGAGGAGGCACAGGGTGGCATCGATGGCTTCGTCGGCAGGTCGCGGTTGTCCTTTGAGCAGGACGAAGCGAACCTGTTCCAGCTCTCCGACGCGCCGGAGCTGGATCTCGGCCACGTCGCTGACGAGTCGGCTATGGCGCGCGAACCGCTCGAACGCGTCGCGCAGCGTTCGACTGGCAAACACCGCAAAGCCGAGCGCGTGAAACGTGGTCGGGTTAATGAAGCGCGACGCCCACAGGCCGAAACACGGATCCCCGGTCGCTTCGACCGCGAGGCCCCACAGGCGCGTGGTGGCGGCGATCGGGTAGCGATGGTTCGGATCCTCAAGCATCGCTGGATCGATGCCGGCGCGGACCGCCAGCGCTCGCCCGTCGAACCCTCGTGCATCCAGGGCCTGCATCAGCATCAGCGCCAACGAGCCGAGCACAGAGGGCGCCGACAGGGGTACACGTGCCATGGAATCCATTCACCGTCTCCGTAGCAGATCTTGCGCGGCGGCGTGAACCGACGCAAGCAGGCAATGCTTGGCTGTGGTCATTCGATATTGTCGCGTTGTGAATGGAATCTGGCGCAAAGGGTAAGGCATTCCTTTTCGGTGGGTGATAAACGGGGTTCGAGTTGGAGCGCCAGCGCGTACTCGAAGGATTCGATACAAGTATGCTGGGCAGATCGTCACTACCGGATTTGAGGCGCCATGTCACATATCGCGAGGCGATTGTCTCCGTTGCTGATCCTTGCGGCTGTCGGTGCAAGCCAATGCAGCCACCAAGTGCACGAGCAACGCGTGCTCGATCCGGCATCGCGCCGAGTCACGGCATCTGGCACAGTCGTCGGCTTCGTCGGTGAATACGGCAGTCACGCATGGCTCGGCATTCCGTTCGCCAAGCCGCCGATCGGTGCGCTGCGATGGCGGGCGCCGCAGCCCTCGGAGCCTTGGACCGGCACACGTGAGGCACTCGGTTTTGGCTCACCGTGCACGCAGTTCCCGAGCCCGATCGGCGGCCTAGATACCGCCAAGGCGGGGCAAGCTGTCGGCGGCGAGGATTGTCTCTACCTCAATGTCTATGCGCCGCGGGTTGCCGAGTCCGAGGTGCCGACGGGCAACGCACGGTTGCCGGTGATGGTGTGGATACACGGCGGCGGTAACACGGTTGGTACAGGGGCGTTATACAACGGCGGCAACCTGGCGGCGACGCACAAGGTCGTGGTGGTGACGATCAACTATCGCGTCGGCCCCTTCGGGTGGTTCCGCCATCCCGCGCTGCAAGGTGACAACACGAATGAACTCGACCGATCGGGTAATTTCGCCATCCTCGATGTCATCCGTTCGCTCGAATGGGTGCGCGACAACGTGGGAGCTTTCGGCGGCGATCCCGGCAACGTCACCATCTTCGGCGAGTCGGCAGGGGCCAACAACGTGTACATGCTGTTGTTGGCCCCGCAGGCGCACGGCTTGTTTCACCGCGCGATCTCCGAAAGCGGTGGCCTGATGACGACTACCATCGCCGAGGCCGAGCACTTCACCGACGATGTCGAACCGGGTCGCACGAACAGCTCGAATGAAGTGCTTTTGCAGCTGCTCATCAAAGACCAGCGCGCCGACGACCGCGCCGCAGCCAAGACCCAACTCGCCGCGATGAGCACCACAGATGTCGAGCGTTACCTGCGCGGGAAGACGAACTTCGAGATTCTCTTGGCCTACATGCCGATGCCCACAATGGCCATGATTGACATGCCGAAGGTCTTTCGCGACGGCGTGCTGCTGCCACAAGACGATCCGATGCAACACCTTGCGCGCGCCGATGGCTACAACCGTGTCCCTGTGATCGTCGGAACCAATCGCGACGAGAACAAGCTGTTTCTATTCGGCGACCCGAAGCGGGTGCAACGCATTTTGTGGCTTATCCCGCGCCTGCGCGACGAGCCGCGCTACAACCTCAGTGCCGAGTACATGGCCAAGGTATGGAAGGCGGCCGGCGCCGACGAGCCGGCGGCAGCGATGCGGACGACTCAGGACAACGTGTTCGTCTACCGTTTCGATTGGGATGAGGAGCCGCATATGATGGGCGCGGATCTATCCATCATGCTCGGGGCTGCGCATGGATTGGAGATCCCGTTCGTCTTCGGCCACTTCGATCTCGGACGCCAGGCGAACGTCCTCTTTACCAAGGAGAATGAAGCCGGCCGCTTGGCGCTCAACAAACAGATGATGTCGTACTGGGCCGAGTTCGCCTATCGCGGCGCACCCGGCCGCGGTCGCGACGGTCGGCAACCGGAATGGTCGGCGTTGGATAACAGCGCGCCCACGAGTCCGAAGTTCATCATCTTGGACACACCTGCCGACGGCGGCGTACGGATGACATCGTCCGGCACTCAAACGGCAGCGGGTGTGCTCGCCGCTGTGGACACTGATCCGCGCCTGCCAACGCAGCGCGACAAATGCATGATCTTCCACGATCTGGCGAACCGATCGCGCGCGTTTACCAGGAAGGACTATCTTACCGCCGGGAAGAACGGATGTAAGGAGTACCCGTTCGATACGTATCCGTGGGAGGGCTGAGGCCGTAACCGATCACCGTTCATGGCCTGAGATCGCCCCGCGTTTTCAGAGGGGAAACCCAATTGAAGGTGATCATTCTCGCTCAATACGGGTCTGCCGGCCCGGGCTCACGCACGATCATTGCTTCGGCATCATCGACGCCACTGCGGGGTTGTCCGATGGCTCGCTGTGGACGGTCTCACGCGCGCCGGCGGGTCCGGGTTTCGATTGTTTCTACATGAGACAGGCTGGGGTCAATCGGAGGAAAAAATGTGTGACCGCGACCGGAATCGGACGTTTGGCGTGACGAGGCGCGGTGCGCGTCTTAGCGTGACGTGTGGCCTCGCTGCTGTGCTGGCGGCGGGTTGCGGCGGCGAGACCGACTCGGCGCCGTCAGCCACAATCACAGAAGGAGCGATCTCTTTGCCCAGCGATATCCCCCCGGCCAATCCCACCACCGGTACAGCGACGCCGCCGGATCTCAATCGCTCCTACGCTGAAGTCTACCAATTGACGGGCGTGAGCGACCAGCAAGTACAGCGCGTCCTCATTCTCGTGCCTGGATTTCAAGGTGGTGCGGGCGACTTCCGGTACCTGGCGCAACGTGTGGTCGCGCGCACGAACGGTCACACCGCCGTCTGGGCGGTTGACCGACGCTCGAATGCGCTGGAAGACCAGACGGGCCTCAACGCCGCCGAAGCCGGGCGCGATGCCAGCATCGCGAAAGACTACTACTTCCATCAGAAGGCCATTTCGGGAAAGACCTTCGAGGGGTTTCTCGACACCGACACCAACCCGACTGACATCAGCTTCATGTCGGAGTGGGGCATTAGGACGCATGTCAATGACATCGATGCGCTGATCGCGGAGGCGGATCGACGCTATCCGCACGTGCCGATTTTCCTGGGAGGCCACTCGCTCGGCGGCTCGATCGTGCCCATCTATGCGGCCTGGAATTTCGATGGGCGCGCCGGTTTTGAGAGATTGTCGGGTCTCCTCTTGTTCGAAGGTACGCCGCGGCCCGCTGCGCCGGGAACGATTCCCGATCAAGTGCAATACGAAACGACCGGCGTCTCCGGCAGGCTCGGCGGCCCGGTGAGTCTGAAGAGCTTGCGCAGCGGTGATCCGCTGTCGACGATTCCGTTCGTGACCCGCGACCTGTTCGTCACCTCAGAGATTCTCGCCATGCGAGCGAGTCGGCGGGTAGGTCATCCGACGGCTCTCAGCCCGGACGCGGACCTGACCCAGTCGTTCTTCGCCCTCTTGTTTGCCCTACCCGAGGTTCCGGCGGCGACCGACCGCGCGGCGCTCGCCCTCGGGTTCGACAAGCACTATGAACCGCTCGCTTTCACGCGCGTCTCGTTGGGCGAAGCGATCGGTCCGGTGGGGCCCAATCCACGCGCCGGGTTGTTCGCCGGTGTCCTGGGGATCGATGCAAGCGGTTTACTGGCGCCGACCGACGAGAGCGCGCGCTACGATTGGCAGCCGTCGACCCCGAACCATCCCGTGGCCACCGACCTCGACACGTTTGCCGAAGCATTGTTCGCCGGCCCCAGCAATTTCATCGAGTGGTACTTCCCGGCGCGATTGACGCTCGATGTCGGGATCACTGGCTCGTTGAACGTCCAACCATCCGGCGATTGGCGCAACGACGTATACGGCATAGCGGTGACGGAGAATGCGCGGGTTGACCTGCCGGTGTTTGCCGTTGCCGGCGGTGACGGGCTCGTAGTCGATGCAAAGAACTTCGGGCCGTACCGCGACTCGATCTCGACGACGCTGCGAAACGGCAGCGCACGCAGCGCCACCGCGGCTGGATTCGAGGCGTTCACCGAGCCCGGCTACGCGCATCTCGACGTGCTGACCGCGGCGGATTCCGGCACCGCTGACAGCGAGTTCGGCCGACTGGCTTCATGGATGGATGCCGCGGTCGAGTTGGCTCCTCCACCGCAGTGAACTCGCAAGCGCACGTGAACCTGAAAGGGCGCGCGGCCCGTGTGCATCGTCCTTGCGCGCGCGGAACCAGCAGAGCAGACTTGTTGTGACTGATGCCGACGACCGATTTCACGCGACGCGAATTCATCGTAACGACACTGGCCACCGGTTTCGCGCTGGCGGTGCAGCCCGTGTCGGCGCAGACGGTGACGACGGACACCAACGGCCTGATCGCCGGTGAGGTGAAGATCCCCGTTCGCGACGGTCAGATTCCCGCGTACCACGCGATGCCCAAATCTCGAACATCCGGCCGCTCGCATCCCGTCGTGCTGGTGGTGCACGAGATCTTCGGTGTGCATGAACACATCAAGGATATCTGCCGGCGCCTCGCGAAGCTCGGCTACCTGGCCATCGCGCCCGAGCTGTTTGCCCGGCAGGGAGATGTGTCGAAGCTCTCCAGCATCCAGGATATCATCCCAGTGGTCGCCAAAGTTCCCGACGCGCAGGTCATGGCAGATCTCGATGCGGCGGTGGCGTGGGCGAAGCAGTTCGACAAGGGTAACACGCACGAGCTCGGCATCACCGGCTTCTGCTGGGGCGGACGAATCGTGTGGCTGTATTCAGCGCACAATCCGCAGCTCAAGGCGGGCGCGGCCTGGTACGGGCGACTGGTCGGACCGACCGACGGCCTGCATCCGAAGAACCCGCTTGATGTAGCCGGTTCATTGCACGCGCCGGTGCTCGGCCTCTACGGTGGTGCGGACGCCGGCATTCCTAGCGAGACCATCGAGCAGATGCGCCAGGCACTCAAGGCCGCCAACCAACCCTCCGAGATCATCGTCTACCCCGACGCCCCGCACGGCTTCAACGCCGACTACCGCGACAGCTACCGCAAAGAGCCGGCGACCGACAGCTGGCGGCGAATGACGAAGTGGTTCGAGTCACACGGCGCGGCGTAGCCGCGTCGGAGCGAGGTCTGTCTCGATCGCGACGGGGCCGGGCGGGTGCTGGTGATCGCCTACATCGAAAGCAGTGAGAGCCTGTCAGATCGCCCTTCGTCTTGCCTGGGTGGGATCCGAAAGCATCGTCCCGTGGGGCGTGCGCCGCCTTGCGGTACATGCGCTTTCATGCGACGAGCGCCGGTGCGTCTGGAACCTTTTCGCGCAAAGGAGCGTGTCATGCGTCGTCTGATGTTGTTCGCCGTCGCTGTCGTTGCCGCGGGCCTTCCCGGCCTGGCCGGTGCGTCACGCTGGGAGATCGACCCGCAGCATACGAGCGCGCAGTTTGCGGTGCATCACCTCGTGGTGTCCACCGTCCGCGGTACGCTCGGCGCCGTGACCGGCACGGTGAATCTCGATGAGACGGACATCACCAAATCGTCGGTGGTGGCGACGATCGACGCGGCCGGCGTTCTGACGCGTGATGGGATGCGCGATGAGCACCTCAAAGGACCCGACTTCCTGTACGTTACCCAGTATCCAAAGATCACATTCAAGTCGAAGAAGGTCGAGAAGGTCGGAGACGGCAAGTTCAAGATCACCGGCGACCTGACGATCCGCGGCGTCACGAAGGAGGCCGTGCTCGACGTCGAAGGGACGCCCACGGCGTTCCATGACCAGATGGGTGTACTCAAGCTGGGCGGCGTCGTGAAGACCCGAATCAATCGCCACGACTTCGGCATGGAGTACAGCAAGACGCTCGTCGACGGCGGCGGCTTGGTGGTCGGAAACGACGTCGATGTCCTCATCGATGTCGAGCTGGAAGAGGCCACCGAGTAAAGGCGCGCGGTTCCCCCGCGGCCGAGTGCCGCCATCCGCGGGGTCGGACCTCTGCAACTGCGGGCGAAGACTACTCGTCCCCGAATCCCCTTGCGCGACGACCAGCGTAGTCAGGTCTTCACAGCCGCGGGCGCCGCGAGTCATGGACTAGCGAGGTCTCCCAGCGGTGAGCTGTCTCGACGCCTCCTGCCCGATTTCACGGCCGATCTTCTTGATGCCACCGTTGCGTCCGTTGCTCATCGTGCATTCTCTTTTCAACTTCTGCTGTTAATTTCTGCGG
>JBGOUW010000482.1:0-3871 GCA_041477755.1 Binatia bacterium | reverse complement strand
GGCAAGCCGAGCACGGAACCCAAATCGGCGCCATGCGATCGACTCAAAGGCCACCCCTCGATACGCCGCAAAGAGCAAGTGACTACTGCCCATGAACCGGACTCTCCAGTCGCCCGTCATGCCCGCAATTTTCTAGCGGGCATCCAGGGCGTGGGGCGGACCGGATGGATTCCCGCTTCAAGACTGCGGGAATGACGAAACGCGCCGGTGAGCGACTCATGCAATATTCTGAGGAACCTTTGCATCCCTCTCTGTGAATTCGACAATTGCACGAAGGAAAGGAGAGGAAGCAATGAAGACTACGTTGATGCTGTTGGGAATCTTGCTGTTGGGGACCTCGGCTCGGGCGATCACGTGCCCTCCGGGTCAACATGCGGTGTGTCATGGAGGCAGCGGCCGAGGAGGCGGATACCGAACCACCTGTGCCTGCGTCAACAATCCCCCACCCGTCTGTGTCACCGCCTGGGGAACACAGATCGCGGCGGGGACATCGATCGTCTTGTACGACACGTATACCGTCTACGCTCCCGACACCTGCAGCAATCATGGCATGGTGGTGTCCTGTGCGTTGAACGGCGTCCTCAATCCGCCGAATGCCACCGGGTATCCAGTCTGCACGGTCGTCTCCGACGCAAGCGACGACTAGCCTTGATCTGACATAAGCAAATTCACCGCAGAGCGCGCCGAGGCAGTCGAGCCGCAAGGTGGGAGAACCTCAAGGAGCCGAACGAAAACCCATAGGCAATGAGGTTGTTCGAAGTGGCTTCAATGCTCTTCTTGTAGCGACTCTCTCTCGGCGCCCTCTGCGTTCTCGGCGGTGAGTTCTCTGTCGGATCACTCACGTCTGCTTCGGTGGGCCATTCGTCTAGCGGGCACGCCGTTGCCAGCGGCGGATCATCGGCGGGACGACGAACATTACAGCGAGTCCCGCCAACGCCGCCATCCGCGGGTCGCCGAGGATCTCATCGAACCACAACGTCGAGGCCATGCCGAGCCCGAAGTAGGCCATGTCGCCGGCGATGGTGAAGAGCCAGCTCGACACCAGACCAAAGCCGGCTGCGGCCGCGAGCGCGCGGCCGAACGGCAGTCCGGCCCCGAACGCGGTGAGCGCGATTCCGAGCGGCGCCGACGCGCTCCCCGCCGGCATGGTTCGCGTGATCCCGGCGAGAACCGCGTTGCCTGTGCGCCGCAGGAACGGCAAGCGATCCGCCAGTGCCGCCAGGATGACGAGCAGCGGCTCGAACACACACGCGAGCACGATGTCCGAAGCGAAGTAGAGGACGCTCATGACGATCGCGCCGAGGCCGCTGTGGTTGCCGAGCAGCACGCCAGGCGGGATGCCCACGCCGCCCGGAATGCAAAAGAGCAAGAGGACTCCCCACCACCCGTGCGGCCACCCCGCGGGCACTGGGGCGGTCGGGTCCCACGCGAGACGCTGGAGATACTCGGCGATCATGCCAACGCGCGCGGGCGGATGCTGAGCCTCTCGCGTGCGTCGTCTTCCGCCAAACATGACGACACGCAATCGCGGCGGGGTAGCTTGTTGCTATGGTCGAGCCGCATGGATCGCCTCCTTTCGATTCCGCAATCGAGCGGAATTGCGGAACGAGCGCAACGGTCAAGTTTGACGGCTCGCCGGATTCGTGACGATCCTTCGGCTTCGCACGATTGAGCGGATCACAGAGAAGAGCGGCCGGAGCTGGATCGCTTCAGCGAGTTTGCACCGAACGTTCTCGGATCTGACGCGGGTAAATTGTCCCCCGCTCTACGCGGGTGGGGGACAATCTCGGAGAGACCGCACGCGTACTTGAGCGGAAGAGTGCGAGAGGGGGGACTCGAACCCCCACGGTTGCCCACTGGATCCTAAGTCCAGCGCGTCTGCCAGTTCCGCCACTCTCGCGATCGCATGCACCGACGAACAGTCACAACGGCGATGAGGTAGCAGGCCGCCGGCCCTTCTCGCAAGTTGCTCGCAAGTTGCCCGCGCGGTCGCCGGGTCAGCGCGAGCCTTTGCCAAAGTGCGTTTGCAACAGTTGCAGGTACGGCGCGCAGGTGCGGCGGGCTCTGACCAGGTCGCATGCCGCGCGCAAGCTGTACCCATGGTGCGCGTGCAGATACGCAATCGCCACCGTCGGCGCGCGATTCATCCCGGCGTTGCAATGGAGGTACACACGCTCGCCGCCACCAAGTGAACCGGCCAGCTCGGCGAGCAGCCGATCCAGCACCGCGAGCATGCGACTCGGCTCGTAGTCCGGCACTGGCACCCGCTCAAAGCGCAAGCCAGCCGCGGCATAGGCGCGCTGTAAAACCTCTATGTCGAGGCCGGTGGCAGCGAGATCGTCCGCGTCTTGAAGACTGAACACCGTGCTGACGCGATGTTCGCGGCACAGCCACGCGATGTCTTCCGGGCGAAGGAATTCCCCGATCAGCAGATTCGGCCACACCTCGTCGAGATCCGGTGGTCGATTGCGCGTCAGCGGCACTGCAGGATCAGAGAGTCGGTAGGGCATGTGAGTTCGCACACCAGATGTGAGACCGAAGATTCTAAACCCATGACGCGAAACCCATGATGCTTCAAACATGGCCGGGCCACAAACCGCGCGCAACGCCGGCAGCACGGCGAATCGGCACTCCAATGATTCCCTCGCCACATTCGTTGCGTTGGTGACATGGGGGTGATCACACGCGAGCGGATGCGAGTTCATACGAGCGCTCGCTCGTCGTGGCATATGTGCTGCTCTACGCTGAGTCAGGCTCCCGGACTCGACTGCGATCCCGAGCGGAAGCCGCACTGTGAAGGAAGAGTTGCGCAATGACCGCCGTGCAAGCGAGCATTGGTGACCACCCGTATCCTTGTTGTTGCAGCCCGCATGATGGCCTTCGCCATCGCCACGACAGCCGTCGCCGCATTCGCGCGTGATCCGCAGTTGCTGAGCGCTGCCGCGCCCGATCTCGCCGTCGTGGTCGGCCCCCGCGTGCGTCATCCGCAGGAACTCGCGCAACTGCTCCTGCAACTGCACGACCCAGACTCGCCGCGCTACCGCCAATACCTCAGTACAGACGAATTCGATGAGCGTTTCGGGCCGGCGCGCGACGACGTGGCGGCCATCGTCTCGTATCTCACTGAACAGGGCCTCACCGTCAGCGACGTGAGCGCCTCCGGATTCTTGATCAACGCCCACGGCACCATCGACGCGGTGGAACGCACCTTCGGCGTGAACGTCATCACGCATGAAGAGAGCGGTCAAACCGCCTACGCGCCGGACCGCGAACCGACACTGCCGCCGCACCTCGCCGCCACCGTCACCAGCATTCAGGGCATCGAGAACCGGACGCAGCTGCGCGCCAACAACACCGGGCCGCGTATCCCATCGCAAGAGAGCTTGCCCTTCACGCCGGGTGCGATCGCGCAGGCGTACAACCTGACGCCGCTCTACGATGCCGGACTGCGCGGCGATGGCAGCCGTGCCACCACCATCGCGGTGGCGACCGCGTTCGGATTTCAGCGCAGCGATGTCAGCGAGTTCTGGCGCACGCTCGGCATCGATCGGCGGCCCGACCTGCTCGAGGTGATCCCGGTCGGCGGAACCGCCGCGCGCACGATCGATGAAACGACGCTCGACGTCGAGTGGGCCGGCGCCATGGCCCCCGGTGCGCGCATCCTCGCCTACGTGGGCGTCGACAGCTACGTCTCCACCTTCACCAGCGTCTACGACCGCATCGTGAGCGACAATCGCGCGGCGGTGATGACCATCAGTTGGGGTTTGTGCGAGCGCACCATGCCGCAAACGGATCTCGATCAGAGTCACGCCATCTTCCAGAAGGCCGCTGCGTTGGGCATCAGCGTCGTCGCCGCCTCCGGCGACAGCGG
>JBGOUW010000593.1:0-2995 GCA_041477755.1 Binatia bacterium | reverse complement strand
GGCGCGGGCCAGCACTTCGGCAAACGGCGCGGCCGCCGCCCGATCCGGCGTTTCGTTCAGCGTCGCGATCGCTACCGGGTACCAGAAACTCGAGCGAGCGTTCGCCGATTGGCCCAACCCAATCAACAGCTGCTCGACAGTTGACTCGGCCAGGCGCGGATCGCGCCGCTGCCGCATCGCCATCAACCGTATACCGCCGAGCAACGCGCGCAGCCGCTCGGCGCGGGTCAGCAATCCGTACCCCAGCACTCCACCAAGCATGTGCAAGGGACTTGGCAGCGCGGTCGCTGCGATCACGCCGGCACCACGGTGCGCATCGATCATCTCGACGCGCAGATTCGGCTGCCGCACCACTTTGTCGAGCGCGCCGATGCGATCGAGAAACGCGAGCGTGTGGGTGTAGCACCCCATCAGGGCGTGCTGGCCGTTGTCGAGCACCTCGCCGCGTTCGTCGTCACGGAAGGAGTACGCCCGGCCGCCGAGGCGAGCCCGCGCTTCGAGCACCGTAACCGGCACACCGCGCGCGGCCAACTCGACACCGGCCGTCAATCCGGCGAAGCCGCCACCGATGATCGCAACCGATTTCACAGCGAGAGAGCGGCGAGCTGCGAGCGCCCCCACGCCGCCAAGGCGAGTGTGACCTTTTGATAGCGCGGCAGCGTGACCTTGGGACCGAAGACGTCGAAGTGGCGGGCTTCGATGCGCGCGAGCAGATGTTCGTAGATCAACCGCATCGCCTCCGCGGGAGCGAGCGAGCTGCGATCCTCCGGAGCCAGCGCACCGCGGGCACGCAGATAGTAGGCGCGGGCGCGGCCGCATTCGAACGCCATCAAGGCACCGACGCGCGTCGAGTAGTGACCGCTCAGCAGGTCCGCGTCGCTGCAATCAAAGCGGCGCAGATCTTCCAGTGGCAGATAGATCCGGCCGCGCTGGCCGTCCTCCATCACATCGCGAAGGATGTTGGTGAGCTGAAACGCCACGCCGAGATCGACCGCGTACTCGCGCGCACTCGGACGCGTGTAGCCAAAGATTTCGATGCACAGCAAACCGACGGTGGACGCGACCAGGTAACAGTACTCATACAATTGGTCGAACGTCGCGTAGCGACGACGGATGAGATCCATCTCGACGCCCCGAATCAGGTCGAGAAAATGCTCGCGCCGCAGCGGCAAGCGCCGGACGCTGTCCGCCAGCGCGCGGCTGATCGGATGGGTCGGCTCGCCGTCGTAGACCCGTGCCACTTCATCGCGCCAGCGCGCCAGCAACGCCGCCGGATCGCGGCGACCGGTATCGTCGGCAATGTCGTCGACGAAGCGGCAGAACGCATACACCGCGTACAATGCCTCACGACGCGCCGGTGGCAGTAAGCGGAACGCGTAGAAAAAATTGCTCGAGCTGCGCCGAGTGACCGCTTGGCAGTATTCGTAGGCTTCGCGCAGCGACGGATCGTGGTTCCGGTCGTTCATGTCGGAGCCCTCCGAGCCGCGGGCGATGCATGCGGCGCCCCTACGCCGGACCAGAACGCCTGCAGCACGAGCCCGCCCTTCGTCCACTTCCCGACTGTTGGTCGCTGACGCAGCACGTCGTAGTCGAGCGCGGCTATCGCCCGCAGAATCGTTAGGCCACCCCACGCAAACAAGCGCACTTCACGCGCGAGCCGCCGATCGACGTGCGTCGCCAGGTCCACACCGTTCGTAAGTAAGTCGGTGGCGCGGTCGACCTCGAACCGCATGAGCCTTCGGAGGTTCTCGGTAGCGACACCGCGGCGCAGATCGTCCGCGCGGCAACCGAAGCGCTCCAGATCTTCGTCCGGGATGTAGACCCGGCCCCGCGCGGCATCGCGGGCTACGTCTTGCCAGAAGTTCGCTAGCTGCAACCCAGTGCAAATCTGATCGGCGAGGCGCTGTCGCTCGGGATCGCGGTAGCCGAACAAGTAGAGAATCAGGTGGCCAACCGGATCGGCGGAGTACCGGCAGTACTCGCACAACTCGGCAAAGGTGTCGAAGCGGTGAAAGTCGACGTCCATGGTGAACGCACGCAGCAGGTTGCGGAGCGGATCGATCGGCAGCGCGAATTCCGCCATCGTGTGCGCCAACGCGATGAATACCGGATGATCGGTGGCGTGACCGGTCGCGCACTCCTCCAGCGCCGCACCCCACGCACGCAAGGCGGCGATCCGTTCGGACGCGGCGAGCGTACCCTCATCGGCGATGTCGTCGGCCGTGCGCGCGAACGCATAGATCGCCGCGATGTGCCGGCGCAACGGCTTGGGGAGCAACCACGAGCCAACAGTGAAATTCTCGTAGTGCGAAGTCGCGATCTGCCAACAATGACGATACGCCGCGTCAATTGCCGCCGCATCGTGCACCGCCGCATCGTGGCGTGCGGACCAGGTTGGCCTGACTGACTTCGCGCCCTCCATCATCCCAACCCCCACACTTCCGGACCCTCGGGTACAACCTCGACAGCGCTGCGCGGCACCAACCGTGCGCGCTTGGTACGGCGGTCGCGCGTGGCAACGTCTCCGCCACCGTTGCTGCTCTCCGCCATGCGCGCCCGGGCCTGGCCGAGCGCCATCAACGGAAAGTAGTTCCGATACATGTCGTAGCGCAGGTAGAAGTGCCGCGGGAATCCGGTACCGGTGAAGTGCTCTTCCGGCCACGTGCCGTCGGGTCGTTGCTGCTCGACGAGGTAGGCAATGCCGCGCTGCAACTCGGCGCTCAGCCCGTCCTCACCGGCGAGTAGACCAAGCATCGCCCACGCCGTTTGCGACGGCGTCGACTCGCCCTGCCCCGTCGCGCGGTCGTCGGCGTACGAGTGCAGCGACTCGCCCCAACCGCCGTCGGCATTCTGGTGCGCCTTGAGCCACACGACGGCGCGGCGAATGTGCGGCGCGCTCGGCCTCTCACCGATTGCGCGCAAGCCCGCCAACACCGACCAAGTGCCGTAGATGAAGTTGGCGCCCCAGCGGCCCCACCACGACCCGTCCGGCCGC
>JBGOUW010000070.1:0-13445 GCA_041477755.1 Binatia bacterium | reverse complement strand
TGCGCTACGAATACTTCAAGCTCCGGCACGGCGGCGGCATCTTGGCCAACGGCACGGCGAACCCCGAGTTGGACAACCGCTACGACGCCCTCGTCGCCGGCGTCAACTGGTACCCCAACGAGTTCCTGCGCTTCTCGCTCAACTACTTGTACGGCAACTTCGACAATGCCGGGAAAAACCTGTCGCCCAATCCGGCCCAGCACTCGAACAATGCCGTGCTGGGTCGCGCGCAGGTGGAGTTCTGATCGTGCGGAGGCGATCGTGTGCGGGTTTCCACTCCCTCTGCAGACCGTCGATTTTCTCGCGAATACGCCCTTCGAGACGCCGCCAGAAGAAGGCGGCTCGTCAGGGCGAACGGAAAAGCTTATTCAGATCAATACGAATACCGTTCGGGCCGAGGAGGCCCCATCTTCTCAGGGGCCGTCTCGAAGCCCTGCTCGCGATTTATCGACACTCTCCCTGGGAGAGGGCCAGGGTGAGGGCACGCCATCCGTGGCGCGTCGAACATGCTGCGTGGCTGCTGTCGCTGTTAGCAGCCCTCATGCTCTCAACGCCTGCACTCGCGCAAGAGCATTTGCGGCTGTCGACGACCACCAGCACCGAGAACTCCGGCCTGCTCGCGGCTATCTTGCCAACGTTCGAGCAACGCTTTCATCTCAAGGTCGACGTCATCGCCGTCGGTAGCGGCAAGGCCCTGAAACTTGCCGAGAACGGCGATGTCGATGTCGTGCTTTCGCATGCGCCAGAATTGGAGGAGGCGTTCGTCAAAGCCGGCTTCGGCGTCAATCGCCGCGATGTCATGTACAACGACTTCATCATCGTCGGCCCGCCGAGCGATTCGGCGAAGCTGCGCGGCAGCAGCGGCGCGATCGACGCGTTCAAGCAAATCGCCGCCGCGCAGGCGACCTTCATCTCACGCGGTGACGAGTCCGGCACGCATCAAAAGGAGAAGGAACTGTGGAAGGCGGCCAGCATCACACCGAGCGGAGCGTGGTACGTCTCCGCGGGGCAAGGCATGGGCGAGGTGTTGCTGATGGCGAACGAACGCCAAGCCTACACTCTCGCTGACCGCGGCACCTACGTCGCCTTCAAGCAGAAGCAGGATCTTACGATCGTCGGTGAAGGTGACGCCACACTGTTCAATCCGTACACCATCATCGCCGTGAATCCGGCGAAGCAACCGCAAGCCCAGTATGTCGAAGCGATGGAGCTGATCGCCTGGATCACGTCGCCCGCGGGCCAGCAGGCGATCGCCAATTTCACGAAGGATGGCCAAGTGCTGTTTCACCCTACCGCGGTGCCGCCCGGCGCCGCGCCATAGGACACACCATGATGCTGGGCGACGCGCTGACCGCCGCACTGCGACTGCTGCTCACACTGGATACGCACGTGTGGTCTGCCGTGGTCGTCTCGCTGCGCGTGTCGCTGCTGGCGACCGTGCTCTCCGCGTTGATGGGCTTGCCGATCGGCTTTGTCGTGGCGTCGCGCCAATTCAACGGCCGGCGCGTCGTCGAGATCCTGCTGAATACGGCCACTGCGCTCCCTACCGTGGTGGTGGGCCTCCTGGTCTACGCCGTGCTCTCTCGTCGCGGCCTGCTCGGGCCGCTGGGGCTGCTCTACACTCAATCCGCCATAGTCATTGGCGAAACGATTCTCGTCGCGCCGCTGATGGCCGCGCTGACGGTCGCCGTAGTCAGCGGCGCCGACCCACGCATCGAGGAGACCGCGTTGACGCTCGGCGCGTCGCGTTTCGGCGCGGCGCTCAGCGTATTCGGCGAGACTCAACGTGGCCTGCTCGCGGCGATCGTGACCAGCTTCGGGCGACTGATCTCTGAACTCGGCATTGCGCTGATGGTCGGCGGCAACATCCTCGACAGCACCCGCACCATGACGACCACGATCGCACTGGAGACCAGCAAGGGCGACTTGGCGCTGGGCTTTGCGCTCGGACTGATCTTGCTCAGTGTGGCGCTGGCGGTGAATGCCGCCGTCGCGCTATTGACTCCGAGCCGTGCCTGAACCGCTCTATGCCCTCCGCGATGTGACCCTCGAGTACGGCTCACGCCGCGTACTCGACATTGCCGCGTTGGATCTCGCACGCGGGGGCGTCACCGCGTTGGTCGGTCCCAACGGTGCCGGCAAGAGCACGTTGCTACGCATCCTGGCGTTCCTGTTACCCCCGACGCGCGGCGCGATCACATTCGATGGCGAACGCATTCGGTACCGCGAATCCGCGCTCGCGGCGTTGCGCCGGCGCGTCACACTCGTCGCCCAATCGCCGTTCGTCTTCCATCGCTCGGTACGCGCCAACGTGGCCTACGGCCTGCGCGCGCGTGGGGTGCGCACGGAAGAACGCACCGTGGCGGCCTTAGCAGCGGTCGGCCTCGGCGACTTCGCCGACCGTCCAGCTTGGAAACTCTCCGGCGGCGAGGCACAGCGCGTGGCGGTGGCGCGCGCGCTTGCCATCGATCCGCTGGTCTACTTGTTCGATGAACCGACCGCGAACGTCGATCGCGAACACGTCGCCATCATCGAGACGGTGATCGCGCAACTCGCCGCAGCCGGCAAGACGGTGATTCTGACGACGCACGATCTCGACCAGGCGTATCGCCTGAGCGACAATGTACTGTCCGTGGTAACCGGCCACGTCACCGCCGCTCCGTTGCTCAACGTCCTGCGCGGAGTCACCACGCGTCACAACGGCGAGTCGTACTTCGACAGCGGCGGCCTGCACATCGAGATCGCCACTGACGCCGCGCCCCATGTGATCGCGATCGACCCCGAAGACATTCTGATCTCGCGCGAGGCGCTGCACTCGAGCGCGCGCAATCACGCGGTTGGAGCTATCCTGAAAGTCGAGCGTGACGGTGCCAGCGTGGTGGTCACCGTCGACTGCGGCGGCGCAACACCCTTGACCGCACGCATCACCCGGCACTCGTACGCGGAACTCGGCCTCAATCTCGGCATGCGCGTGTGGTTGACGTTCAAATCCTCCGCGATTCACATCCTTGGTGAGTAGTCGGATCGCAGAAGAGGCGCGCGGGCGTCCCGCCCGGCGATCGTCAAAGCGACCGAGGTTATGATCGGGAAGTAACCGCAGCCGGCCGCGCCACCGCGTGACCGCCGACGCGGTAGGTAGCGATCAGTTCTTGCACCGCTGGCGACGTGAACCATCCGATCAACGCCATCGCCTCGACGTAGCGCGCCTGTGGGTGGTGATCGGGGTTGGTTGCGAGCACGGAATACGCGTTCATCAGACAGGCGTCACCGGCGAACAGAATGTCGAGCGCGAGTGAATCCGCCAGCGCAACGACCGTACTACGGTCTGCCAGCAGGTAGGCCCCTTCTTTACTGGCGCGCCGCAGCATTTCGGCCATGCCCGACCGCGCTCGCCGGAACCACGCGCCCGGCTTGATGCCGGCGGCGAGTAGCAACGTGCGTTCACGCTGGTGGGTACCGGAGCCGTCATTGCGCGACAGAAACGGGGCCCGCGTGGTGGCGATGCGCTGCAACGCGATGCGCACGGCGCGCGCCCCACGCACGGCAGCGGGATCGTCGCGCGGACCGACCACGACGAAGTCGTTGGTCATCACCGGCCGCCGATTCAGCACGTCGCCGTGGCGGACGGCGCGCGCTTCCGCCTCTGGCGCGTGAGCCAGCACGACGTCGGCGTTACCGCTATGCGCCAACCGCAGCGCCGCTCCGCTGC
This sequence comes from Binatia bacterium, assembly GCA_041477755.1. Taxonomy (GTDB): domain Bacteria; phylum Desulfobacterota; class Binatia; order HRBIN30; family JACQVA1; genus JACOST01. The sequence goes on along the minus strand of JBGOUW010000070.1, from coordinate 9,736 downwards.
CCACCGGAAGCACGTCGACCGCGATCCCGAACCGGCGCGTGAACGGCGGCAGCAGCAACGCGAGCAGTCCGCTGTCGACCACGCTGGTTGTAGTTGCGAATCGCACGGTGTCCGCTGAAGCGCGCGACGCCGCCGACGTGCCACCGAAGAAGAGCGTTGCGGAGCGCGCGGCGGCGTGCCGCTGTTCCGAATGAAACACGCGCAACCGCGTGATCAGATCTTCTCCCGCCGGGGTCAAACGGCTGCCCCCGCCGCTGCGGCCACCGATTTGTACGCTGATCAGCTTCACCCCAAGTGCGGCTTCGGCTTGGCGGATTTTCCCCCACGCATCGCGATACGAGATGCGCAGTCGCTTCGCCGCTGCGTTGAGGGAGCCGACCTCGCGCAGGGCTTCGAGAATCTCCAGATGGCGTTCGCCCAACACCGGCTGACCGCCGCGCGTCAGCCATGCGCGGTTGCGCACTTCGAGACGCGGTAGACGACGCCCGTTGATCTGCACGCGACTCTCCTACCACGATCGCCCGCGTCCATCCCAGCGCCGGCCCAACGCCTGCCCAACACCGGCCCAACGCCGCTTGCGCCTACCGTGCAGGGCGTGACAGATTCTCCGCATGCGGCTCGACGTTCAGGGGCACCCGATTCATACCCGCGCCCTCGCGGTCACGTTGCGGCAGGGAAACGACGGCAAGCTCGAGGTTACGGGGTACGTTCTCGATCTGCGCAAGCGCGGCTTCGTGCCGGTTGCAGGCGATCTGCAAGGCACCGGGATCATCCATCACATGATGCTCGATGCGGTCGTTGATCCCGCCAGCGCCACGATCGAACGCATGGCGGCACAGCAGTTCAACGTCGCGTTCGAGCCGTCGGCCGAAACGTTGGGAGTGACCGGCGGCGAGCAGTGCCGTGACCCGATCAAGGCCATCGAAGCGATCGCCGGCGCGCCGCTCGACGCCGGCTTCTCACGTCGGCTGAGCGCGGCGATCGGCGGGCCGCGCGGCTGCTCGCATCTGCTGACGCTGGCGCATCTGCTCGGTTCGACCGCGGCGTGGGCGATCGAGCGCGATCGGACGCTGCACGGCGCGGCGCCGCAACGCCCCACCGGTCAGCGCATGTTTCGCCGCGACTTGATCATCGACGGCTTCGAGACCCCAGAAGCCAACGGCACGATGGCGCTCGCGATCCAATTGGCTGACTTGCACTTTGCTCCGTCCGCAACCGTGGTCCGCCCAATGGACCGTTTCGCCGCCGACCAAGAGATTCGCGGCGTGCTGACGATCGGGTTCCCGACCTTCGAACTGAGCCAGATCGCAGTCGCCGAGCGCCGCCGCGACGCGGCGACATTCGACTCCTCCGAATGGAGCGACCTCGACGCGGCGGTCGCCGGGCTCGTCGGCCTGCGTTTCGGCTTCGGCATCACCGCCGAACTCCTGCAACGGCTCGGTGAACGTGCCGCCGATCGCCCGCTACTCGACGCGCTGCTGATGGTCGCGCCGGCATTGATCCAGTGCACCGCCGCCTTGTCAGATAGCTGGCCCGCCGCGTTCAAGAAGAGCGCGTCGCTCGTCGGCATGGGCGGCTTGCCCGACTCCTGTTACATGTGGCGTAGCGACGGCGCCCTGTCACGCGCGCGCGAAGCGGAAGGTGGGCAACCGCCACGCCGGCCGTGAGCTGGGGACAAGCGGAGGCCCCCTCGATACGACTCGCCCGCGCTCGCCTACTCGGGGAAACGGAATCTGGAAGAAGATCTCGATCTGAACGTAACCTGAACCCAAGCCCTCGACACCACTCGCTGCACTCGCCACTCGGGGCGCACGGAGTCTGAAACGGAATCTGCAGCTGACCGCAACCTAACCCGATTCCCCGAGTAGGCGCGCCACAGGCGCTCCGTATCGAGGGGCTCTTCTCATACGTCGAACAACACCGGCAGCCGCTTCGGCGAACGGAACGCTAGACCGGCCATGTGAGCGTCCTGCGCGGGATCGAGGCGCAGGTGTTTCAGGCGATCCATGAGCGACGTCATCGCGGTCTGCGCTTCCAGGCGCGCGAGGTGCGAGCCGACGCAGAAATGGCGCCCGAAGCCGAAGGCCATGTGATCGTCGGCGTGGCGATGGATGTTGAAGCGCGCCGGCTCCGGATAGTGCCGTTCGTCACGGTTCGCCGAACCGATCGCAGTGAGGATCTGGGTGCCGGCGGCTAACTCAACACCGCCGAGCATCGTCGTCGCGGTAGCTTCGCGCGCAGCGAACTGCACCGGCGCCTCCCAGCGTAGCGTCTCTTCGATCGTCCATTCCAGTTGCGAGCGATCGGCGCGCAACTCGTCGAATTGATCGGGATGGTTCATCAACGCGAACAGCATGCTGCCGATCAGTCGATACGTCGTGTCGGATCCCGCCGGCAGCAGCAGCTTCAGAAAACCGTAGATCTCGTCATCGGTGAGCCGCTCGCCGTCAACTTCCGCGTGCGTCATCGTACTGAGCAAATCACCGCGGGGCTCCGCTTTGCGCTGCTCGACGATGGGGCGCAAGTAGTCGACCAGCTTGGTGGCCGCCGCGAACCCTATGGGGGGATCGTCGGCGAAACCGATCAGATCGAGCGACCAGCGCTTGAAGGTTTCATAGTCTTCGATCGGTACGCCGATGACGTGCGCGATCACCCGCAGCGGAAAGGTGCGGGTGAATTGGCCAACCAGATCGGCGCGACCATCGCGCGCAAACTGATCGATCATCTCGTGCGCGATGCGCTCGATGGTCTGCGGCAGATCGTTCGTCTGCAGCGCCTTGGGTACAAACGCCGGAGAGATGATGTTGCGGTGGCGCGCATGCTCCTTGCCGTCCATCTCGAGAATCGTTTTGCCCATCACCAAGCCGATGCCGTTGGCGTTGGCGCGCGACGAGAACAGCGCGCCATCCTTGAGGACGGCGAGCACGTCGTCATAGCGCGTGACCAGGTATGCCGGCGCCATTGGCAGGTCCATCAATTTGACCGGCTCGGTTGCGCGCAGGCGGGCATAGGCCGGATACGGGTCCGGCACCTCGCTCATGAAATGCCCGCCAAACACTTCGGTGAGATCCGCGCTCATGGTGGTCGTGCGTATATCGAGGACCGCGAGCCGTCAATGATGAGAGTCAGGGCGCTCTTGAACCCTAGAACCCTCGTGCCTAAAACCCTCAGCGCATGCCCGTCCGAGAATTCCCCGATCCGCGCTCCGCCAACGCCGACGGCATCGTTGCGGTCGGCGGCGATTTGCACCCCGAATCGCTGTTGCTCGCGTATCGGCAAGGGATCTTTCCCTGGCCGGTGGAAGGGGTACCGCTGCTGTGGTTCTGCCCGGCCGAGCGCAGCGTGCTGGCGTTCGCCGATCTGCACATTCCGCGCAGCTTGGCGCGGGCGCGCACGCACACGACGCTTCGCTTCACCCTCGACGAGGCGTTCGCGGAGGTTATTCGCGCCTGCGCGGCCACCCCGCGGCCGGGGCAGAACGGCACGTGGATCACGGCGGAGGTCATCGCCGCGTACGTGCGATTTCACCGGTTGGGTCACGCCCACAGCGTCGAAGCCTGGCACGGCGCACGATTGGTCGGCGGCGTTTATGGTGTCGACGTCGACGGCGCGTTTGCCGCCGAGAGCATGTTCTACGACGAACCAAATGCGTCGAAGCTGGCGCTGCTACACCTCATCGAGCGCTTACAAGCACGCGGACTCGATTGGCTCGACACCCAGGTGATGACCCCGCATGTAGCGCGGCTGGGCGCGCGGATGATCCCGCGCGACGAATTTCTCGACCAGCTGCGGCGTACGCGGGCGCGTGGCCTGCACATCTTCCCACGCTCCGGTTTGGAACCGCGATAGGCCGGAGTGCTCAGGCAACGGCGACGGTGGGCAGTTGGTAGCGCAGCAGCCGGAGACGCGGCAGCAGCGTGCGGCGCGTGATCTCCGACCAACGGAAGTGTTGCGCCGTCGTCTGCCCGGCGCGGCGGATGGCTCGCTCCTGCTGTGGGTTGGTGCGCAGGCCGTGATAGAGGCTGACGAACTCGCGCGGGTCGTCAGTCTCGAGCACGAGCGCATTGAGGCCGGGAATCACGTAGTCCTCACCCGAGCACCCGGTGACGGCGACGCCGCCCGCCGCCATGGTTTCGAGCCCGACCAATCCGAACGGTTCATGGCCGCTGTTGGCGAGCACCGCGCCCGCGCCGCGGAAGAGGACGCGGCGACTTTCAGCATCCACCGGTGACTGCAGGCTGACGATGTCGGCATCGCCGTTTTGGTCGATCGCTTGGAACAAGCCACGTGTGCCGGGTTCCGGCGCACCACGTTCTACCACCTTGAGCCCCGCCAGCGCTGCGGTGCGCAACACTTCGCGCCCGTATGCTTCCACGCCGCCGCGAGCGATTAACAGCGGCCGCCAACCCTGTCGCCTCAGCTCGCCAACCGTTGCGATCGCCAGCAGCCACCGCTTGTCCGGATCCCAGCGTGCAACCTTCGCCAACACCATGCGCTGGCGCAGCCGCGCGCGGAACTCGGCAACCGCGGCGCGCTCGGGCGGCTTCAGCGCCTCGGCCGACAGCCCGTTGGGGATCACCAATGGGTCCACCCCGAGTCGCTGCATGCCGTGCTTCATGTAGCGACTCACTGTGGTGATCACCGCCGCCCGGGTCAGGCGAGGCCAATCGATCCGATCGAATCCGAAAGTGTTGTTGGCGTTCCACAGGATCGCGACCTGCGACCGCACCCCTGCCTCGGTCAATAGCCAGTCGAGATGCAGCAGCGCGTCCACGGTTTGCCACTCTTCGGCTAGGATGACCGCCGGGCCGCCGGTTTTCATCAGATGGGCGAGCAGCACCTCGTTGAGCAGGAACGGCGGAAGTGAACGTGCATAGTCGTCACGTTTGCTCTCTTCGCCGTCGTAGACGCCGTTCGGGTGATAGGCACTCAGCCACTGGCACCAGCGATGCAGGTGCAGCGTCCCGCGTACTTCATGACCGGGCAGCGTCGGATCGCCGACGAACCACAGATGAGTCTCGTCGCCGGCCTCGGCCAGCGCTTCGCTCAGCCCGGTGATGCGACTGGCAATGCCGCCGGCCCGCGAGTAGCCATCCGGCCCCTCGAAGGAGAGTAGGTGAAATTGCATTTCGGCACTCGTTCCCGGCGCGAGGCAGCACCGGTTGCGTCGATCTACGAAACGGATGCCGGACAGTAGGCCGCGAAGGCGTTGCCGCACAAGCCCCGGAATCCCCGATGCGCATCGGAAAAGTGGCCTACACCGAGACCGCCGACTACTCCCAACTGCGGTGCTTAGCCGAGGTCGCGGTTGCAACTCCCAAGGCGTATTGTTACCAGAGACGGCGATGAGTACGGCGGCAGTGGCGGGCGCATGGAGAGGTGCCCGAGTGGTCGAAGGGGCACGCCTGGAGAGCGTGTGTACCCTACAAGGTACCGTGGGTTCGAATCCCACCCTCTCCGCTTCCCCCGATGCCGATGAGAGAGTAGAAGTTGGGACGGCGGCCAGCAGTGATAGCTAGGTCCCGCGCAAGGGAGCGTCGCGAATCCCGTCAGATCCGGAAGGAAGCAGCGGTACCGACAACCTCTCTGTGCCGCGGGGAAGCCTAGCTATCTCTGGTGGCCGCCGAACCGGCACTGCACGAACGGTCCTCAATGTCGTATCTGGTTCTCGCGCGGAAGTATCGCCCGCAGGTCTTCGCCGACCTGATCGGACAGGAACACGTCACCCGCACGCTCGGCAACGCCATTCGCGCCGGGCGCGTGGCCCACGCGTTTCTGTTCACCGGCGTGCGCGGTGTCGGCAAGACGACGGCGGCTCGCATCCTGGCCAAAGCGCTCAACTGCGAGCGCGGCCCAACCCCCGAGCCGTGTAACGCCTGCTCCAATTGCAAAGAAATCATCGCCGGCAACGCGGTCGACGTGCTCGAAATCGACGGCGCCTCAAACACCGGCGTCGATGACGTGCGCCAAATCATCGACAACGTCCGCTACCGCGCGGCCAAGAGCCGCTTCAAGATCTACATCATCGACGAAGTCCACATGCTCTCCAACAGCGCCTTCAACGCCTTGCTGAAGACGCTCGAAGAGCCGCCCGATCACGTCAAGTTCATCTTCGCCACCACCGATCCGCACAAGCTGCCGGCAACCGTCCACTCGCGCTGCCAGCGCTACGATTTCAAGCGCGTGCCGCTGCGCCTGGTGGTCGAGCAGCTGCAGAAACTCAGCGCCGCGGAAGGCGTCAAGATCAGTGAGCGGGCCCTCTACCTCATCGCTCGCGAGGGGGAAGGCAGCGTGCGTGATGCCCTCTCGCTGCTCGATCAAGTGATCGCCTTCAACGCCGAACAGCTCAGCGACGACGACGTGGTCGCGGCCCTCGGCATCGCCGATCGCCGCCTCCTGTTCGCCGTCGCCGACGCGATCGTGCGACGCGAACCGGCGGCCGCGCTCGAACGCATCGCTGAGATTCATCGCTTCGGCTACGACCTGCGCCGCTTCTCACGCGACTTGCTCGAACACCTGCGCAATCTCGCCGTCTACAAAGTCATGCCGCAGGTAACCGAATTGATCGCGGACTTACCCGAGGAAGAGCGGAGCGAGATCGCACGCCAGGCTGGTGCCATCGGCGCCGACGACATCGAGCGCGCCTTCCGCATCATGCTGGCGGCCGACGACGAGGTCGCCCACAGCGCGTATCCCAAGATCGTGCTGGAGATGACGGTGATCAAGCTATGTACGCTGGCGCCGCTGCTACCGGTCGAGCAGGTGCTCGATCGCATCGAAGAGATCGACGCGCGCCTGCGCGGTGACGCGCGCGTGGCCAAGCCAGCCGCGGCGCGCACCGCACCGCTGCGCGTCGCCGACTTGGCGGCAACGGCATCGCGGCCCGCGCCGCCGGTGGCGGTTCCCGCGGGCGAGGACCCCGAGCCAGCTCCGGCGGTCGTCCGCGACAGCGCCCCGCCGGGTGCCGACTGGAGTCAGTTCATCGAGTTCGTGCGCAAGGAGAAGGTCACGCTGGTGCACTACATCGAGCATTCGCAGGTCGCGCGGATGAACGCCGGTATGCTCGAGATCGCGGCGCCCGAGGGCTACTACTACGACTACCTCGCGCATCGCGATCATCTGAAACTCGTCGAAGAGCTGGCGGGGCGATTTTTCGGCACACCGCTGCGAGTGACGGTGACCGCACGCCGCGCGACCGCTGCCGCGCCCCCACCTAGCGACACCGCCGACAAGCCGACACGCGCGCAGCAGACGGCCACGGTCATGGCGCATCCGCTGGTCAAAGCCGCGGTCGACATCCTCGGCGGCGAGTTGCACGAAGTGAAAACCCGCCCGCGCGCTACGCGCGAGGATTCATGATCTCATCATTAGGAGGCATCCCGTGAGTAAAGGCATCGGTGGCATCGGCGACATCATGAAGCAGGCGCAAGAGATGCAAGGGCGTCTGGCGCAAGTGCAAGCAGAGGCCGCGACCAAGACGGTGGACGGGTCGGCGGGTGGCGGCATGGTCAATGTCACCGTGAACGGCCGGCTGGAAGTGCTCAGCCTGCGCATCGACAGGCAAGTGGTCGAGGGAGGGGATATTGAGATGTTGCAGGACCTGATCATCGCGGCCCTGAATCAGGGCATCCGCGCCGCGCAGAAGATAATGGCCGACGAGATGACCAAGATCACCGGCGGACTGAAAATCCCGGGCCTGACGTGATCGGCTTGTGGTTGTGCGCGCGGAAGTTCTCCCCTCGCTGGTTTTACACAAGACGCCCTCGATACGATCGCTTCGCGATCTACTCGGGCAAACGGGTATTTCGTCCGGGAGAAACACCGCTTCCCCGAGTAGCGGCACTGAGTAGAAGCCGAAGGCTTCGTATCGAAGGGCGGCGTATCGAGGGGCTCGCGTCGATTTAGGTTTGAAACTATGGCTACGTTTCCCGCGCCGCTGGCGCGCATCATTCAAGAACTCATCAAGCTGCCCGGTGTCGGCGAGAAGACCGCTACGCGGCTCGCGTTTCATCTACTGCGCACCGAGCGCGCGTCGGTGGATGCGCTGAGCGCCGCCCTCATCACCCTGCGCAACGAGATGCGCTTATGTTCGGTGTGCTACGCGTTCACCGTGCAGGATCCGTGCGCAACCTGCAGCGATCCGGGGCGCAGCAGCGAACAGATCTGCGTCGTCGAAGGTCCGGCCGACGTCATCGCCGTCGACAAGTCGGGCCAGTTTCGCGGGCGCTATCATGTTTTGCACGGCTCGCTGGCGCCGCTCGACGGCATCGGGCCGGAACAACTCCGCGTTGCCGAGTTGCTGCACCGCTTGCGCGATGGCGTGGTACGCGAAGTCATCCTCGCTACCAATCCGACCGTCGAAGGCGAGGCGACAGCCATGTACGTCGCCAAGCTGATCAAGCCGCTCGGCATCCGCGTCACCCGCATCGCCCACGGCCTCCCAATGGGCGCCGACGTGGAATACGCGGACATGATGACGTTGGGGAAAGCGTTGGAGGGGCGCAGAGAGATGTGACTCCGTGAATCGTGAGTCGTGAGCCGTGAGTCGTACGACGCTGCGCAGGCGTGGAACAGATCCTCCTCTTCACGATTCACCACTCACGCCCTCACGTCTCACGCTTCACGATTCGACCATCGCTGCGAGAAGCCGCATGAGGAGACTGTGGGATCGCTTGATCAGCCTCGGGGTGACCCCAGACCAGCCGCCCGATCTGGCCGTCGCCCTCCGCTCGACCAACGTGGCGGCCGTGATGATGGCCGGGGTCGCGCTCGCTGGCGTTGGTATGTCGCTTGCCGATGCGAGGAGCCCAGTACTGGCTCTCGCGTGCGCCTTGTGCTTGGCGCTCTACCTGTGTGTCCTCTTTCTCAATGGGTCAGGTTTTCCAGATGCGGCACGGACTGGCTTTCTCGTCGTCGCCTGCACTCACTACATACTGGTAAACGTGGCCCTGGGATTGTTGTCGGGCAACCGGTTCGATCTGATTGCGCTGCTCTTGTGCCCCGCCTTCGGCACCATCCAAACTGAAAGGCGGCTGGCCGCCGCAGGCTACGCCATTATCGGGATCAGCTTCGTAACTTCGGAGTCGCTCACTCGTCGCTTTGGCCCGCTCATTACGCTGTCGCCTGCCGAGCTTGAGCGGGCCAACTACTTCGTCCTGTTCATGCTCTCGGGCGTCGTCGGCTTTGCGGTGCGCTACTACAAAAACTTGTCGATGGCCGCTCGTCGCCAGCTCGACGAGGCGAATCGGCGTGTCGCCGAGCTGCTCGCCAACGTGCTGCCACCACTCATTGCACTGCGCCTGCAGCAGCAGGACGGGGTGATCGCTGACAGCCACGGCGAAGCAACGGTCCTCTTTGCCGACCTTGTGGGGTTCTCGGCGCTGACGCGCAGGCTGACGCCCGGACACCTCATCGAGGTGCTGAACCTGATCTTCTCGCGCTTCGATGAGGCGGCGACGGGACATCGCATTGAGAAGATCAAAACCATCGGCGACTGCTACATGGCGGCAACCGGCGTGCTGAGCGAGGCTGACGGCGCGACCGCGGTGGAGTCGGTCGCCGATTTTGGCCTGGACCTGCTGCGCATCGTGAAGGAGATCGCCGACGAGATTGGGATACCGCTCGGTGTGCGCGTCGGCATCAGCACCGGCCCGGTGGTCAGCGGCGTCATCGGCAAGCAGAAGTACAGTTTCGACATCTGGGGGGACACCGTGAACCTCGCCAGCCGTATGCAGAG
>JBGOUW010000261.1:0-7067 GCA_041477755.1 Binatia bacterium | reverse complement strand
CGTCTTCCAGCCGCACCGCTTTACTCGTACGCGCGATCTGTTCGGTGACTTCCTCGATGCCTTCGACGCCGCCGATGAATTGGTGCTGACCGAAATCTACGCCGCTGGCGAGGCGCCCATCGACGGCGTGACGAGCGAAGTTCTGTACTGGGCGCTGCGCCGTCGTGGCCACATCGAGGCCAGCTACGTTCCGCAGCGCGATCAGGTGGTGCCGGAGCTGCAGGCGCGTGTGCGCCCCGGCGATCTCGTACTGATGCTGGGTGCGGGCGACATCTATCAGGCCGGCGAAGACTTGGTGCGCGCGCTCACGGGCTCACCGAACGTGTGGACGATGCAGTGACCGAAGCGTTGCTCACCTCACTACGCGAACTCTTTGGCACGCGGGCCCGGGCCGGCGAACCGCTCAGCCGCCACACATCGTTTCGCATTGGCGGCCCTGCCGATGTGTGGGTGGAAGTCGACAGCGTAGCCGAAGTGCAGCAGGTGTTGAGCGCGGCGCACCGCGCCGGTGCACCGCTGTTCGTATTGGGGGGCGGCACCAATCTGCTGGTGAGCGATCGCGGCGTGCGCGGCATCGTGATGAAGCTCGGGCGCAGGTTCGCGCAGATCGAGTGGCATCCCAACGGTGCGGGCACGCACGTGTACGCGGGCGCCGCCGCGCCGTTCAAGAAGCTGGTGACCGAAGCCGTGCACCGTGCGCTCGCCGGCCTCGAGTTTGCCGAAGGCATCCCAGGCTCACTCGGTGGCGGGTTGCTGATGAACGCCGGCGCATTCGGTGGCGAGATCGCGCAGGTGATCGAGGCCATCGAAGGCGTCGATGCCGAACGCGGCCCGCAACGATTACCGCGCGAGGTGCTGCGGTTCGGCTATCGCCACTTTGATCTGCCGCGCGGCTTCGTCGTCACCCACCTCGCGCTGCGGTTGCTGCCGGGCGATGCCGAGGCGGTGCGGACGCGCAAGCTGGAGTACAAACGCCGGCGCGAAATGCACCAGCCGCTCGGCTACCCGAACGCCGGCTCGATCTTCAAGAATCCGCCGGGACAGTACGCCGGCCGATTGATCGAGGCGGCCGGCTTCAAAGGTCGTCGGGTCGGCGGCGCGATGGTATCGGAGCAGCACGCGAACTTCATCGTCAACGCCGGCGGCGCGACGGCGGCCGACGTCCGCACGCTGATGGCCGAGATCGTGGCGGGCGTGCAACAGCAGCACCATGTGGTGCTGGAACCCGAAGTGAGATTGGTTGGAGATTGGGGACCGGCCGCATGAAGCGCCGGCGCCGCAAGATGTTTGGCAAGCGCTCACGGGTGCCGTGGCGGCGCTTGGCGCTCCCCAGTGTCCTGGTAAGTGCTGTGCTCGCGCTGGTGGCCGCCGTGTGCTGGGCGGTACCGCGCGTGTGGGCCGCCACCAGTCATCATCACTACTTCGCGCTCACCGAAGTCAGCGTGCGTGGCAATAGCCGTCTCAGTCGCGAGGATCTTCTGCGCTGGGCGGATCTGCGTCCGGGTATGAGTGTCTGGGACGCCGACCCGTCGGTGGTGCGCGCGCGCTTGCGGGAACATCCCGACCTGCGCGACGCGCAGGTCCGCCGCGATTTTCCGAGCCGCTTGGTGATCGTGGTACGGGAGCGCACGCCGGTTGCCATCGCGGTGCTCGACGATCTGTACTTCGTCGATCGCAGCGGGCGGGTGATGAACCGCCTCGACGACCGCGACAGCCGCGACTTGCCGCTGATTACCGGGCTGCGCGCGAGCGCCGTCGACGGCAGCGACGCGGTGCTGTTGCGGCGCGCGGTCCGGCTAGTGCGGTTGTGTCAGCGCGAAGGCTGCGGCGCGGGGCTGTCCGAGGTCAACGTCGACACGCGGCGCGGTGTCACCATCGTTCCGCTGCGGCGATCGGTGCCGATCGTGTTGGGTTGGGGCAATTGGCGCGGCAAGCTCACGCGCACTTCGCGGGTGCTGGCGGTGTGGGAGGGGCAGGAAGCGCGCGTGGCGTTGTTCGACGCCAGCTTTCCCAATCAAGTGATCGTGCGCTTGCGCGAGCAACCCGCGGTACCCAAAGCCGGCAAGCAGAAACAGCCAGGAACTCCGCCCGTGCCGCGAACCGGCGCTAAGGCGGGAGTGCGGACCTGAGCGATGGCCAAACGGGGGGACAAGCAGGGGGAACTGCTGGTCGGGCTCGACATCGGCACGGCCAAGGTGGCGGCGGTGGTGGGCGAAGTACATGACGGGGCGGTCACCGTGACCGGTGTGGGTAGCGCGCCGTGCGCGGGTCTCCGCAAGGGGATGGTCGTCAACATCGATGCGACCGTGCAGGCGATCGAGCGGGCGGTGAAAGAAGCCGAGGTGATGGCGAGTTGCCAGATCCACAGCGTCTTCGCCGGCATTGGCGGCACGCACATCAAGTCGTTCAACAGCCACGGTGTGGTCGCGGTGAAAAACCGCGAGGTCGCACGCGGCGACGTGGCGCGCGTGGTCGATGCCGCGCGTGCGGTGGCGTTACCGCTCGATCGCGACATCTTGCACGTGCTCGCACAGGAGTACGTCGTCGATGGGCAGGACGGCATCAAGGAACCGCTCGGGATGTCGGGCGTGCGGCTGGAGACCAAGGTGCACGTGGTCACGACCGCGATCGCCTCGGCGCAGAATGTCGTCAAGTGCTGTCAGCGCAGCGGCCTGCACGTCGCCGATCTGGTGTTTGCGCCGCTGGCGGCGGCCGAAGCGGTGCTGACGATGGAGGAGCGCGAACTGGGTGTCGCGCTGGTGGAAGTCGGCGCGGGAACGACCAATGTGCTGATCTTCAGCCAGGGCGCGCTCAAACACAGCGCCGTGCTGGGCCTCGGCGGCAATCATGTCACCAGCGATATCGCGGCGGGCTTGCGGACGCCGTTTCGCGAAGCAGAACTGCTCAAGCAGCGGCATGGCTGTGCGCTGGTCCGCTTGGCGAAGATCGGGCAAGCGGTGGAAGTCGCCAGCGTCGGCGGCCGCACGCCGCGCGTACTGGAGCGACAAACGTTGGCCGAGATCATCGAGCCGCGTTTGGAGGAGATCTTCACCCTGGCGCACCGGCAGATCGTGCGCTGCGGATACGAGGACGCGTTGACCTCGGGCATCGTGCTAACCGGTGGCGGCGCGATGGTGGATGGCGCCGTTGCCCTCGCCGAGCAAGTGTTCCAGATGCCGGCGCGTCTCGGCGTGCCGGTCAACAATCCTAGCGCGAACGGCAACGGCGGCAGCACGCCGGCGGATGCCGGCGGGCCGCTGTTTGCGACAGCGGTCGGTCTGGTGCTGTACGGCGCCAAGCCGCGCGATACTGCGGCGCCGGTGGCCGAGGAGCCGCGCGGCTTTGGAAGGGTCCGCCAGCGCATGGTCGGATGGATTAAGGAGTTCTTCTGAGAGGCCATTTTTTTTCGTGTCGGGTCGCACTCGATGTGCTATGGGACCCGCGGGGCAAGGAGGGTTGGTGATGATTGAGTTGGCGGGACGTGAGGTGGTGGGCGCATCGATCAAAGTGGTAGGCATCGGGGGCGGTGGTGGCAACGCGGTCAACACGATGATCGCGTCGGGCCTGCCGGGTGTGGAATTCATTGCCTGCAACACCGACATGCAAGCCCTGCGAGCCAGCCTCGCGCCAGTCAAGGTACAACTCGGTGAGCAACTGACGAAGGGTCTCGGCGCCGGTGCGAACCCGGACATCGGTCGCGAAGCCGCGCTCGAAGACGCGGAGCGCATGCGCGAAGTGCTTGCCGGCGCCGACATGGTGTTCATCACCGCCGGCATGGGTGGCGGCACCGGCACCGGTGGTGCGCCAGTGGTGGCGCGCATCGCCAAGGAACTCGGCGCCCTGACGGTCGGCGTGGTTACCAAGCCGTTCCAGTTCGAAGGCAAGAAACGGATGCGTCAGGCTACCGAAGGCATCGAGCGACTCAAGGAAGCCGTCGATACATTGATCGCAATTCCCAACCAACGCCTGCTCGCCGTGGCTGCGCGCAACACCTCCCTGCTGGAAACCTTCAAGAAGGCCGACGACGTGTTGCTGCAAGCCGTGCGCGGCATCTCGGATCTCATTACAGTCCACGGACTGATCAACCTCGACTTCGCCGACGTGCGGACGATCATGGCCGAGATGGGCATGGCGATGATGGGCTGCGGTGTGGCGACCGGCGAGACGCGCGCGGTCGAAGCGGCGCAGAAGGCGGTGGCGAGCCCGCTGCTGGAAGATGTGTCGATTCAAGGCGCGCGCGGGGTGCTGATCAACATCACCGGCAGCCCGACGCTGTCCCTGCACGAAGTCAACGAAGCGGCGACGCTGATTCAAGAAGAGGCGCACGAAGATGCCAACATTATCTTCGGTGCGGTGATCGACGAGACCATGGGTGACGAGATTCGCATCACCGTGATCGCCACCGGCTTCGACGGGGCGGCGGCGGGAGCGCGTCCGGCCCCGGTCGCGACCCCAACGCCGGCGAACGGCCCCGGTGCGCGTGGGCCCCACCGCGAACCGATGACGCCAACGGTTCAGGGAAACCGCACCCAGAGTCGCGTGGCGGAGCCGTCGCGTCCCGCGCCGCGCGTCGCGGCGTCGAGCGCCCCGCGCCGCGTGGTCCACATGGGCACGATCATCGACGACATGGACTCGCCGACCTGGCAGCGTCCGAAAGCGCTCGACAAACATGACGCCCGCGTCGAACAGGTCCCCGGCTTCACGATCTCCGAAGAGGACGAAGGCAGCTACGACATCCCCGCGTTCCTGCGCAAGCAGGCAGAGTAGAGGCGGCTGAGAAGACGCAGGCCCGGAGGTCTGCGTCACTCGGAAGAAATTCGCGCGGCGCGCTGATCGCTTCGCTCGCGGCTTTTGTTCTGCTGGTTGAGCTCTATCTGATCTGGTTTTTTTCCACGTAGGATTCGGTGTCGCCTCGCGCTCACGGCGAGGTTGTACTCGCCGAACGCTAATGATAGATGCATCACTAGCGGTCGGAATTCTGCCTGACCGTGGAAGGAGGATGGATCGATGAGCTACCTCGTGTTGGCTGGACGGATCTTGTTTGCCGCGATCTTCATTGCGGCCGCTCCTCGGCATTTCTCTGGGGAGGGCATCGCGCACGCCGCCGAGCTAGGGGTCCCGTTGGCGGGCCTGCTCGTCCCGGTATCCGGTGTGATGGCGGCGCTCGGCGGGGTGAGCGTCCTCGTCGGCTATCAGACCAGGATCGGCGCGTGGCTGCTGGTGGCCTTCTTGGTCCCGGTCACCCTCATGATGCATGCGTTCTGGACCGTCAAGGAACCGCTGATGATCCACACGCAGCAAGCGATGTTCATGAAGAACCTCGCACTCCTAGGCGCGGCGCTGCTCATCGCCCATTTCGGGGCCGGCCCGGTGAGCTTGGACAATCGCTGACAACGATTGATGCCCGCTTGACGAAGACCGGCGAAGCGGGCGCATGGCTGTGCACCCGCTTCGAATCTAGTTCTGATCGTGTGAGAACCGCGGGAGCCGGCGGAGGGGGGATGCCGGCTCCCGCGGGTGTTGCGGAGGGAAACTAGCTGGCGATGGAAAGTTCCGACTGCGCTTCGAACCGATCGCCGTAAATCATGCCGATGCGGCGGTACTCGGGCTCGGTGCGCTCGGTGATCAGGCCGAGGCGAAAGAGGTTCGGCATCACCGTATGCATGAAGATCTCGCTGTTGAGCGCCGGCCATTCCGGCATCGCCAGCGTGCTCTGCACGACGTTGTGGGGATCGAGTCCGTACTTAGGCCCGAGCAGACGCAGCATGTCGAGCTGCTGATTGGCGTTGAGCGCTTCGAGGATCGAGAACGCGAAGTCCTCCATCTCGCGCAACTCTTCGGGCGTGCAGTCCTTCACGACCTGGCGCATGCAGAGAATACCGAAGGCGGCGTGGCGTGACTCGTCGAGTTGGACGCGGCGGATGATGTCCTTCAGCAGCGGGTTGGTGGTGGCCTTCGAGATGGTGTCGAAGATGCCGACCGCCATGCCCTCGAACAGCGTCTGCATACCGAGCGTCTTGAGCTTCCACGTCGGCGCTTCGAGCAGCATATCGAGCAGGATCTTGAGGGTCGGATCGATGGGATACAGCGTGCCCATTTTGCGGTGCAGAAACTTGGAGAGCACCTCGACGTGACGCACTTCGTCGATCACCTGCGAACCGGCGTAGAACTTCTGATCCATCAGGGGGCAGGCGTTGGTGAGCTGGCCGCACAGTTGCATCGCGGCCTGCTCGCCGTGGAGCAGTTGCGAGATCAGGTGCGCGAACTCGTCCCAGGCCGACTCGCGGCAGGTGGCTTCGTCGACACCCATGGTGGTGAGGATCGACGGCAGCATCAGCGCGCCCATCTGCGGCATGAACCACTCGTTGCGCGGGAACGGCATCGACCAGTCGATGTCGGTCTCAGCGTTCCACTGTCCCTTCTTGCCGCGCTCGTAGAGGTTGCGCAGCTCCTCGACCTCGCTGCCGTACTCCCAACTCCAGTGCAGATCGAGTGGCACGTCGACGTCGATCTTGCTGCGCAGCTTGGCGACTTCCTGTTCGTCGACGAAGTCGACGACGGCAAACTCGCCAAACGAGCGCCGGTGATCGGGCAGAAGTGTGTTCGTCATTCGGTTCAATCCTCCTCGTGATCAGAATGGGCGCGCCCACCGGCCAAGCCGTGGCGGAGCAGCGCTTTGACTTCTTGCTTGCGTCGTTTGATCTCAATAGACGTGAACTGCGAGCGGCCGAGCAGATCTTCGCCGAGCTGCCCGGACGCAAAGTGATAGACAGTCAAGCCGATCAGGCTCTGCAACGTGTGGCCGATGTTTGCGGCGCGCAGGTGACCCGCCGCCATGCCTTCGCGCAGCAGATCGCCCGCCGTGGCGAGCACGCGCTTGGTGGTGGCATCGACGTGCTGCTCTTCTTCGCTGGTGCCGGTAAGGTCGTCGTCCTCGAACAGCGAGCGCAACAGCAAGCGCGCGTGCGAGGGATTCTCTCCGAGGAAATCGATCAACGTGTCGAGCCAGCGATCGATACGCGTGAGCGGATCGCCGCCGGCCGCCAGCGCCCGCGTCATGCGCAGGT
>JBGOUW010000388.1:0-4871 GCA_041477755.1 Binatia bacterium | reverse complement strand
GTAGTGTCGGACATCCTTCTCGACTGCCGCGCGTACGCTGGCGAGCCATGCGTCGGCAGCGGCGGCGGCGGCCACTTCCTCTACGGTGCCGTCCGCACGCGCTTCGCGGGCGAGCCGTTCGAGGGTCACTAGATATTTGGCATCGTCGATCCCTTCGCGGCTCAACTCCCATTGGATGGTAGGAATCGGCTGGCCATCGACGCCGAGGAAACCGTCCTGGATGTGGAGCGCGCCTTCGCCGCGACCACCTATGTTTTGGGGAAAGCGCTTCGGCTGCATCGGATAGGTCCACGGCAACATCGCCTGCACGTGATTCGCCCAGACGAAATAGCCAAAGAGAAAACGAGTGAAGTAGGTACCGTTCCCCATCATCGTGGCGTTGGCGTAGATCCCGAGCTTGGCGTGCGCCTGCTCCGCCATGGCGTACAGGGTCGGGCTGAACTTGCGGTAGGCGACGATCCACAGGTCGAGGTCGCCCATCGCCGCCCGCACCGACTCAGGCGTGCAGGTCAGCCCCGTCGTCGCCCCCGCCTCCTTCATTGCGTGCGTCAGTTCGCGTGCGAGGCGTTGGCGCGTGTCGGGCGCGTCACCCCAACCGACGCCGGTTCGCAGGCTCGGTTCCTCGACGGGAACAAACACAATGCCGGGTAGATCCTCCTCCCGAAACCGCTGCGTGTAGTAGGACGCGATCGCCCGGGCCATGGGCACGTGGAGCGCCGGATCGTAGCCCCGGTAGTTCTCCGCACGATCGAGCTTGTTGGTTTTCAGCAGATTCACCGGCGCATAAACCATCGGCTGCGTGAAGCCGTAGCGGTGGTAGAGCCGCATCGCGAGCTCGAGATCTTGCAAGTACGGATGCCCGTCACGCTCCTCGTACGCCTTTCCGGACCACAGACTGACCGAGTTCATCCCGTGCGCCCGCTGGTCGCGAAAGATGATGTCGGCGTGCTGCGCGATCGTCGCGGCACGCTCGAGCCGTACCTGTGCGATCGCCCGTAACGTGTTGAGGGACGCGGTGCCGTAGAGAATATCCGGCTCATCGAGCGTGATGGGGATGACATCGACGCGGAGCGAGATCTCGGCGCCACCGCCGCGGTGTTGGAACGTCGCCGTCCCGCGATAGTGGCCGCCAGGTTGATCTGCCGGCACATGGACGGTGATCCAGTAGGGTCGCGTGTGTCCTTCCGCTATGTCGATCGGGGCCGCCACTTCGAGTGTCTTCGGAACGACGCCGAAGAGATCTGGGCGCTCCTGGGCGAGTTGCACGCCGTAGTAACGCACCATCCGGATCACGACCTGCGATGCCGGCAGCATGTGGCCGTCGTCGTCGCGCAAATCCGAAACCCTCACTTCCATCTGCGACAGCGAGCGTAGCGCATGGACGGCAACTTGGACCGGTTCGTATTCGTCGCGCGCTACTTGGAGCGACAGCGCCGAGTCGACGTTCTCTCGACACGGCACGGACCGCTCGTACACCGGTTCGAGCGTGGTGCGCTGAAAGACGACGAAGCCGTTCCGTTCTTCATCGGCGTTTGCGCGGAACAGTTGGGCGGGATCTGGATCTTGCCATGCGATCCATGCCGTCTGCCGCACTTGCACGCGCCGATACCAACGGAGCGCTGTGCGCCGCTCACGCCACAGGATGCCGCCCCCCGTCGTAACCGCCGCCGCTAGGACTATGACCCAAAGCGCACGATGATGAGAGAATTTCACTCGCTGCCCCGTCGGCACGACTGTACCGGTGGATGTCATAGGCGCGATAGCGACGGCGTACAACTCGCGGCCACGGCTTGAATCGCCGGCTCAGTTCGCCTACGTGTGCAGCGATGAGTCCCACGATCGACGCGAAGAGGATTTCTCCGGAAGCCGCCGCCGCCCTGGTCAAGTCAGGCGACTGGGTCGACTACGGATTTTGGATGGGCCAGCCGGATCTGTTCGATCAAGCACTGGCGGCGCGCGCGCTGGAGTTGCGCGGCGTGAAGATCCGCACCGCATTCAGCATGCGGCCGCGGGCGGTGCTCGATGTTGATCTCACCGGCGAGCACTTTCTCTGGCTCAACTGGCACTTCTCGGGTTACGACCGCAAACAGCACGATGCCGGCCGCTGCAACTACATCCCGATGAATTTCGGCGAAGCGCCGGACTACTATCGACGCTTCATCGATCCGATCGACGTCGTGTGCCTCAAAACTACGCCGATGGATGCCAACGGGTACTTCAATTTCGGCGGCGCGGTGTCGTACCACAAGGCGATCACCGAGCGCGCGAAAATCCTCATCGTCGAGACCTGCGACGCAATGCCGTATGTCTACGGCGCCGAGGAAGCGGTGCACATCGACGACGTGCACTACGTGATCGAAGGCAACCCGCATCCGATTCCCGAGTTGCCCAACGCGCCGACGACCGAGATCGACCGCCAGGTGGGCGCGCTGATCGCGGCGGAGGTGGAAGACGGCGCGTGCTTGCAGATCGGCATCGGCGGCATGCCCAACGCCGTCTGCGCATCGTTGAAGGAAGCGGGCGTGCGCGACATGGGGGTTCACACTGAGATGCTGGTCGACGGAATGATCGACCTCTACGAAGCGGGGCTGGTCACGGGCGCGCGCAAGCAGACGCAGCCCGAGCAGATGGTGTTCACCTTCGCGGCCGGGTCGCGCAAGCAATACGACTTCATTCACCGCAATCCCGTTGCGCAAAGCTATCCGGTCGATCAAACCAATCTGCCGCAGAACATCATGCGCAACGACAAAGTCGTTTCGATCAACAACACGACGCAGATAGACCTGCAGGGCCAGGCCGCCTCGGAGTCCGACGGCTATCGCCACCTCACCGGTACCGGCGGGCAACTGCAGTTCGTCCGCGGCGCCTATCAATCGCAGGGCGGCAAGTCGTTCATGTGTCTGTCGTCGGTGTACGAACGCCACGGCAAGCGTGCGAGCCGCATCGTGCCGGCGCTGACGCCGGGCAACATCGTCACCACGCCGCGCACCGACGTGATGTACGTCGTCACCGAGTACGGCATCGTGAACCTCAAGGCCAAGTCGGTGGCTGAGCGCGCAAAGGCTCTCATTTCAATAGCCCATCCTGACTTCCGCGAGCCGCTCGAACGCGAGGCGCACGAGCGCAACATCATCCCGAAGGGAGTTTGGTGAAGCGTGAGTCGTGAGGCGTGAATGGTGAGGCGTGAGTCGTGAATAGTCGGAGGCCGATCAGCACAACTCTCGGGTTTTCCTCCCGAGTCACGACTCACGAATCCCGACTCACGACCTCAGCCGCCGCGCGAATCCGTTGAGCAACAATAGCAACGCCGCGGACACGAAGAACACGGCACGCAAGCCGGCGTGGGCGGCGACGAAACCGCCGCTGATTGGCCCGAGCAGGTTGCCGATCATGATGGCGCTCGAACTCAGTCCCATCATCGCGCCGCGGCGATCCGCCGGACTGCCGGCGGTAACGACGCCGAGCAGTGCCGGCAGGATGCCGGCGACAAACGCGCCGTAGGCGAGGCGCAGCACGAACAGTTGCGCGACCCCGGTCACCATCCCCTGCAGGAACAGCAGCAGCGCAGAGCCAAGCAGCGCCACCGTCAACGCGCCGTGAAAGCCGCGGCGATCGCCACGACGTCCCCACCACGGCGCCGCGATCAGCGCCGTGATCCCGGTGGCGGCGAACAGCGCGCCGGTAGTCGTGGAGAGTAGCCGCGTCTCGACCCCGAGGCGTTCGACGAACAACACGAACACGGGTTGGAGCATGGTCACCAGCATCTGCGAGACGATGAGCGCGAGCAGCGCCTGCCGCAGATCGGCTCGCTGCCACGCCAGGGTGATGTTGTCGCGTACCCGCACGTGCGCCACCGTGGGCGACCCGGCTTGCCTCGGCTCGATCAACGTCAGCGCCGCCACCACACCGCCGACCGCCGTCAACGCTGCGACGACAAAGAAAATCGCACGATAGCCGATCAGGTCGGCCAGCACGCCGCCGAGCAGCGGGCCGAGTAGCCCGGACGCAGGAATCACCGACTGCAACAGGCCGAGTGCGTAGCCGCGTTGCTGGTCGGGTACGGTGACGGACACCAACGCCATGCCGGCCGCGAGAAATCCCGATACGCCGCCGAGCGCCAATCGCCACATGAACAGTGAAACGACGCTCGTCGACAGCGCCGCGCCGATGTAGCAGATCGAGCTGCCGAAGAGTGCGCGCACCACCATCAGCTTCTGCCCGTGGCGATCGCCGAGCGCGCCCCAGATCGGCGTGGCGAGGAACGACACCATGAACGGCGCCGACAACACCAGGCCGCTCCAGCGCGTCACGTCGGCTTCGCCGGTGATGCCGAGCTGGCGGACGTAGAGCGGAATGAACGGGAGGATCAGCGAGAGTCCGGTGAACGCGGCGAACTCGATCACCCACAGCACGTACAGATTGCGTCGCCACGATTCCCAAACCGCCACGAAACCCCTCTCGCGAGTGCTGCAGATCCCGGCCGTGCTTAACAAGCGCCCCATGCAACAGCAATGCGGAGCCAACTGGGATGGACATCCGGTCACGAATACTTCTGTTCGGTCGACGGTAGCCTGTGCTATCGAAGACCCATGCAGCGGTTTCGACAATGGGTGCTGGTGCTGATGGTGCTGGTTTTCGGCGCCGTTGCTCGCGCAGAGCAGCTCGACAACCGCGCCGCACTGCAAGCGCTGGTGCGCAGCGCCGACGCAGTCGCCCTCAGCCGATGTGACCGCGGGACGAGCAGTTGGAGCGGCGATCCACCCATCATCGTGACCCGCCAGCAATGCCGCGTCGCGCGTGCGTTCAAGGGCCAACCGGCCGAGCAGATCAGCGTGCAGACACTCGGCGGACAGGTTGGCGACGTCAGCATG
>JBGOUW010000278.1:0-6734 GCA_041477755.1 Binatia bacterium | reverse complement strand
GGTTCACCCCGAGTTCGCGATCCTTCGCAGTGGGGCGCGAGACAGTGCGCAGGTGAAGCTCAATCACGAAGTGCATCTGAAGGCGGGGCTGCGCGGTCCCAACGGGCCGGTGCAGATGGTGTGCGGCGGCTGTCATCGGGCCGGTAGCGCGCGCGCCGCGTGGCCATACGGCCAACCGGGCGCATCGACCAGCGCGCCATTGCCCTACGTGCGTGGGGCGTACATGAATCGCATCGTCTACGCCGATCAGTGTGTCGGGTGCCACCCGCTTGGATTCGATGCGCGGACAACGCAAGCGGTGCCGCATGACAAACCCGAGGTCGTGCGCGCGTTCCTGCGGCTCTTCTATCTCGACTATGCCGCCGCGCACCCGGACGACTTGCACGGCGAGCCAGAGGACGGCGGCGGGCTGCGCCGCGGCCGGGATGACGATGAGACGCCAGCCGCGCCACCGGAACAATGGATTGCGGCTCAGATCGAGGCGGCGGAGACGCTGCTGTATCGCACGAAGAGCAAGGGGTGTCAGTACTGTCATGTGATGGAGGACGGCAGCGATGCGGGCGGGTTGCCGCACGTCGCAGCAACCGGCATCCCTGCGCGGTGGTTTGCCCACGCGACCTTCGATCACCGCACCCATCGTGAACTGCGCTGCGTTGCCTGTCACGAGAAGGCTGCCGCGAGTCGCGACACTGCTGACGTGCTGCTGCCGGGGATCAACAGCTGCCGCAAGTGCCACGAGGCGGGGGGCGCACGCATGAGCTGCGTCGAGTGCCATCGCTACCACGACAAGACCCGCGAGCGCGATCCGAACGGGCCGCTCACGATAGAGCAACTCGTGCGCGCGCGGCCGTAACGGCCCGTTGAAGAGCGCGAAGCATCATTCTGAGAGACAGCGAGCCACTAAGGCCTCCTCTCGCGCATCACTCGCGGGAGAGGATTGAGGTGAGGGAACCGCTTCATTGGACGGCCTTGTGCACAAGGCCGCGCGGGCCCGTTGGCCCGCTGTAGGAAACCCTCACCCTCACCCTCTCCCGCTAGCAATGCGGGAGAGGGGATTCTGGACGTGAGATGCCGAGTACAATCTGTTTCAGCGGGCTGCCGTGCGCATGACGTTGCTTTCCCGCCGACTCGCTCGTATAGCAACCGCCGATCATGAGCGTCGCGTCGATCGTCAAGAGTGCTGCGAAGCTCGCAGTCACTGTCGGAATCTTTGTGGCGATCTTCATCGAGATCGGCGGCGGCTATCGGCCGGTACCCGTCACTGAGTTGAATCAGACGGGGACGTTTGAGGCCGCCAACCCGCAGTATCCGGGTATCGTCGGGCGCATCACTGCACGCCTGACGGACCGCGCGCTGCCACCGCCGCGCGTGATAGTCAGCCTGGCGGACGTGTGTGAAGCCAGTGCCGATCGCACGGTCTTCGTGCACGTGGCGGGCGTGGCGCAACCGTTCAAAGCGCTGCGGCACTGCGCGGAAGGCCGCTTGGCGCGCGTCTTCGTTCTGCGCAACGGTGAGTTCGTCGCGGTGACGCTCGCCGACGCGGGCGACACCGCGTACTTCAGCATCCAAGGCTTTCAGTTGGTTCCGATCGATCTCGTGGATCTGTGGCGTGCCGTGCGCGCGCTTGACATGGCCGTGTTCCTGCCATGGTTCGCGCTCGCCATCGTGGTCAAGCTGGCGGGTATCTTCGCCAATGTCTGGCGCTGGCAGATCTTGCTGCATGGGCAGGGCGTTCGGCTCGGCTTCGGCTATCTCAACCGCACGTACTTCATCGGTCGCTACTTCGGCATCGTGACCCCTTCGACGATGGGTCTCGATGGCTGGCGCCTGTACGACACGATCCGCGTTACGCGAAAACCGATCGAGTGCACGACGGCGTTGGTGGTGGAGCGTGTGATCGGTTTGGTCGCCCTGTTCGTCGTGATCCTGTTGTTCATGCCGTTTGCTGCCGCGGTGACGCACGGCCAATCGCTGGGCGAGTTGGTCGCAGCGATGAAGATCCCGCTGGCCGGGGCGATCGTGTTTGCGCTCTTGGTGCTGCTGCAGCCGACCTGGTTTCGCGGCCTGCTGAATCTCGTGCCCTCGGCGCGCGCGCGCCGCTTTCTGTCCAACGTCATCGACGCCGCGACTGCGTATGCGACGCGGCGCCGGTATCTCGTCGTGGCGCTGGCGCTCGCAGTCTTCGGGCAGGTGACGACCACGCTGATGTACTTCTGCAACGCGCTCGCGATCCGCACGGGCAACGTGAAACCGCTCGAAGTGTTGTTCGCGAGCGCGGTGATGACGCTCGGCACCTTCGTCCTGCCATCCGCGTCCGGCGAAGGCGTGCGCGAAGTCGTGTTCGTCTGGTTGCTGGGATCGAAGGCGGGTGCAGTGAAGGCCTTCTTGATTGGACACCTCGGCTTCTGGATCGAAAAGGTACCGTTGTCGATTCCCGGGGGTGTCTGGCTTCTGCTACGACGCGAGCCGGTGAAAGCGGTGACGCGCGCGGACCTCGAACGACTCAAAGCCGAGACCACATAGCCCCTCGATACGCCGCCCCTCGGTACGAAGCCTTCGGCTTCTACTCGGTGCGGCTACTCGGGGAAGCGGCTGTTTCTTCTCTTCAACGGCCCAGCAATATCCGTTTGCCCGAGTAGTTCGCGGAGCGAACGTATCGAGGGGCCTGTGGCGTGAGGGGCTACCGCGCCGGTCGCTCGTCCCACCGCGTTGGCCGGCTGGCGAGATCGCCGAAGCCGCAGCGTTGACAGAGCGGAAGAAACAGTTCGCGGCGCACGCCCTTCCACTCCATTTCGGCTAACGTTGGTGAGATCGGCGCATCGGTGCGCAAGGTGGCGAGCGTCTTGTACAGCCGGGCATCGTCGCGATGCTCTGCCAACGTCGCCGCCAACCGAGCGGCCTGCCGGAGCGGCACGCGCCACTCGTGTACGTCGAGCGGGATGGCGTCGATCGTGCGGTAAACAGATAGCGCGGCGGCGGCGGACTTCATTCCCCAGCCTGCTAAACCTGGGATGCCATCGGCGCTGTCGCCGACGAGCGCAAGGAGATCGGGGATCGATCCCGGTTCCACGCCGAACTTCGCGCGTACGGCGGAGTCGTCATACCGCTTTTGACGGATACGGTCGTAGGTGACGACGTGTTGCCCGACGACGCATTGCATCAGGTCCTTGTCGGGAGACAGGATGACGACTTGCTCGACCTCATCGGCAAAGCGCGCCGCCGCGGTGGCCAGCGCGTCGTCGGCTTCGAACTCAATCATCGGCCACACGACCACGCCGAGAGCGCGCAGCGCGTCTTCCGCCAGCGGGAACTGTGCCCACAGGTCAGGCGGAATCCCGTCGCCACGCTTGTAGCCGGCGAAGAGCTGATTGCGGAACGATTCGATCACATGGTCGGTGGCGGCGCCGATGTGGGTGACATCCGGCTCGCGTAGCAACGCGAGCGTCGAGCTGATCAAGCCACGAATCGCGCCGACTTCTCGGCCATCGGGTGCGGTTTCCGACGGCATCGCGAAGTAGGCGCGGAACAGCTCGAACGTGGCGTCGAGTAAATGAAGGTTCGGCATCGAAGAGGGCGTGCGGAACTACGCCCGTGGCAGCAGGCGCCGTCCGTCACTGGTGAGCGGGCGAAGGCGCTCGATCCATACGTCGATTGCGGATCGCTTGCGCAGCGCGTCGACGCCTTCCAACTCGCCGGCGAGATGCAGGCTGAGTGCGCCGTATGCGGCGAGGTCGGCGACCGACACCTGCGATTGCGCCCCGAAGAACGGCCCCGCACCCAGGCGCTCCTCGAATTGATCGAGCAGCTGCGGCGCCTTGTGCAGATGATCGTGCGCACGCTGGATGTTCTTGCGTAGCACGATGCCGGCGACTACCGGCAGCGCCAGGCGTTCGAGCGCGTTGAATGGCGACGTTTGCACCATCATTTGGAGGACGCGCTTGCGGTTGGCCGCGATCCCGAGGTTGTGCGCTGCGTAGTACTCGACGAAAAACACCTCGTCGAGCCAGTCTTCAATCGCCAATACGACGGAACGCTGGGTGGGATCGATAGGCAGGATCGGTGGCGTTGGGTAGTGCTCGTCGAGGTACAGCGCGATGTCGGTCGAATCTTCGACGATGGTTCCGTTGTCGTCGATGATCGGCACTAGCTTCTTCTTCGAGAACTGGATCTCGGCCTTCTTCTGCGGATGAATAAAGACTGGCCGGTACGGGAGCTTCTTGTAGTCGAGGATGGCGGCGACTTTGTTGACGTATGGCGAGACCGCCATTGCGTACAGCGTGATCGGTTGGCCGGACATGTGAGCTATGCCGCCTCGTCCATCCACGCGCGGCCGAGCGACAACTTGCGGCCGCGGACCGTCGCGAGCACGTACGGCCCCTGCGGGAGTACCGCAATGTGCGCGTGCGGTCCGTAGCGCGCCAGACAGCGCTGCAGCGCCTCCTCGACAGTGGGTGCAGGTTCGACGAGCAAGCCGCGCGCGGCATCGGGAGACAGTCCATCACTGACCAACACCACCTCAGCCTTACGTCGCACCTGGCAGAGGTGCTGCACCATCCATTGATCGATGTTGAAGAAACCGGGCACGGTGATGCGGGCCATGAAGTCGTCGTTGCCGCGCGTGTCGCGCAGCAGGCGCTGGAAGTCTTCGCTGCCAATCCCTTCGGTGAGGGCCGCGGCGAGGATGATCGTGCCGCCGCGTCGGACGATGTTGAGCGCGGCGACCATTCCCTTGATGGATTGATAGTAGGTATCGTCGAGCGGAAAGCCGCCGCCGCAGGTGATCACGATGTCAGCGGGTGCGTCGAGCGCGACGCAGACCTCGTGCTCGACAAACCGTACGCCCTCGGTGTGCGCCTCGACGATGTCCCCCGCGAACACGCCGGTCAGCTCGCGCGCACGGTTGATAGTAACGTCGACGAGAAAGTCGACGCGCGCCAGGCGCGCAATCTCCAGCAAGTCGTCGTGGAACGGATTGCCTTCGATGATGCCTGGTCCGACGTGGCCCTCCAGCATCGCCGCACCGTGCGCGCTACGCATCGTGTCGACGCCGGCGAGCCCAGGCGCGACCGCTTTGCGACCGCCCGAGTAACCCGCCATCAGGTGCGGCTCGATCAGGCCGCAACACACCTTGAGGTCGGCGTTGATGAAGCCACGATCGAGCCAGATCTCAGTGCCGCGAGTCGTGCGGCCGAGATGAACGTGCTCGTCGGAATTGCGGGCGTCGTGATTGCGGATGCGATAGTTCGCGACGATCTCGGCGTTAGTCATCGCGACCAGTTCGTCCGGCGTGTTGGCGCGATGTAAACCGGTGGCAACGAGGATCTCGATACGGTCGCGCGGCACGCCGGCGCTCTCGATGGTGCGCAGGATGACGGGCAACGTCAGGCCGTTCGGAACCGGGCGCGTCTTGTCTGAGATCACCACCACAGCGTCGCGGCGTCCGTACGCAATCTCGGCGAGCGGACGGGTGCCGATGGGATGAGCGAGGGCATGAGCGATCGCGCCGGTGGGATCTGGCAGCGGTGTGCCCTTGGACGGCTCGATCACCGATACGTTCAGATCATCGGGCACGTCGATCGTAAGGCCGTCGCGACCGTAGTCGAGCCGGATCTTCATGGAGCTACCTGTTTACCCACCACACACGAGCGGGGCAAGCGGAAGCCTTCTTCTATGAGATCCGCTCCGAGGGACGCTAGCGTCCTTGCGTAGTGGCACCGACTTCGCGCTCTCGGTTTGTGGCCAGTCGGGTCCTCATGGTACGAGCGCGCCATGGTGCAGCCGCCGAGTTCCACACGCTTCGATCGCCTCGTTGACCACTATGCCGACATGGCCACGTGGCCGACGGCGAAGAAAACCGCCTTCGCCATGGCTGCTGCGCTGGCCTTTCACATTGTGGTTCCCACGTTGTCGCTCCTTGCGTTCGCCTGGTGGGCGCCCGGCCTGGTGGACGTACCGCGACTTGCGGTTTTCTTCGCGGTTTGGGTGTTGGTCATTGCGGTCATTCTCGGGGTGTCGCTGGTCGTCGCCCGGCAAGGGCGAGAGGGCCACTGGACGGCCTACTTGCTTGTTGTGGCCTACGGGGGGTCCGTCGTCGGGATTCTCTGGCTGTTGGGGACGATGACTTCTCCTTTGCTTGCAGTCGTGCCCTTGGTGGTCCTCTTCGTCCCGCTCTACTTCGACGGACAAGCGGGTGGCGCCGCCTTCGCCTTTGCCTTTGTGATGCTCACCGCGCTCTCGGTCCTTGAGCTTTCCGAACTCCTGCCCCTAGCACCGGCAATGCATGGTCGGACACTGGAGGCCCTGCGTACGCCCGGATGGTACATCGGGGTCTACACGTTCGTCTTCAGCGTCCTCGGTTACGTCTTCCTCCTCGTGCAACTCTCAGTGTCAGTGAGAGAACGTCAGCAACGGCGCCTCGAAGCCGCGAACCTTGCGCTGTCGCAGACATCCAACGAGCTGGCACGCGCCAACGAGATGATCAGCCGGTACGTGGCAAGCCAACTCGCGGACAAGATCCGTTCGGGGCACTACGAGGAGGTGGAGAAGCACGAGCGGCGCAAGCTGACGCTCTTTTTCTCCGACATCAAAGACTTCACGGTGATCGCGGAGCGGCTCGAGCCCGAGGATCTGTCTGCGCTGTTGAATGAGTACCTCTCCGAGATGTCGGCGATCGCGAATCGCCACGGCGGCACGATCGACAAGTTCGTTGGCGACGCCATCATGATCCTGTTCGG
>JBGOUW010000523.1:0-3555 GCA_041477755.1 Binatia bacterium | reverse complement strand
GATCCTGTCGCAAGTTACGCTGGATCGAGCCACGGCAGATCCGCGCCTCAAACACCGTCAGGCGGCGGCTTTGGCGGTCCTTGGAGCTGACACCGCGCCAATGGAGGCGCCTGTCATTTTCTGTCACATCAGCGTTAAGAGAGGCGAGGATGATGCCATCCAATGTGTTCGCTGCGATTCCGCCGGTTCTGACGCAAGAGCTGATCGAACCGTTGCTGGAGAGCGCGTCGTTTCGACTCGAACGGATCGTATCGGCGGGGCAGGTGACGCCGGCCGGTGAATGGTACGATCAGGAACGTCCCGAATGGGTCGTGCTCCTCAGCGGCGGTGCGACGTTGCGCTTCGAAGACGCGGCAGAGCCGATGGATATGCGTCCCGGCGATCATGTGCGGATAGCCGCTCACCGCCGCCATCGTGTCGAGTGGACCGATCCAGCGCAGAAGACGGTCTGGCTTGCGCTGCACTATCGCGACGAATGAACCGGGTGCTCGGGACAGGGTTGCGCTAGCATCGCAACTCATTCAGTAGTGAACCGCTTCCTTCAACGTTGCGGAGACTAGACCATGCTTGACCACATTACGCTCCACGTTGCCGACTTCGAGCGCAGCAAGCGGTTCTTCGCCGCGGCGCTCGTGCCGCTTGGTTACCAAATCATCATGGAGTTTCCGGGCGTAGCCGGGTTGGGAGTGCCGGGAAGGCCCGACTTCTGGATTGCGGCGGGAGATGTCACGCGCTCGCTGCACGTTGCGTTCGTCGCCGCCGACCGCACGGCCGTCGACGCGTTTCATCGCGCTGCCATCGCCGCCGGTGGTCGCGACAACGGCGCGCCGGGATTGCGGCCGCAGTACCACCCCAACTACTACGGAGCCTTCGTGTTCGATCTCGACGGCAACAACGTTGAGGCTGTCTGCCATCAGCCAGTCTAGGCGATCCACTGAAAAGGAGAGATCAAATGAGCCACACACCATCGCTCAAAGGGAAGACTGCGGTCGTCACCGGCGCGTCGAGCGGCATCGGCCGCGCGATTGCCGAGAAGCTCGGTGCGGCCGGCGCGCACGTGTATCTCGCTGGCCGCACGCGCGACGCCATGGACGCCTCGAAAGCGAAGATCGAGGCGAGCGGCGGACGGGCTACGGTTGCTGCAATAGATGTTCGCGAGCCGAAGCAGGTGCAAGACCTCGTGCAGCGCGCGCTGCGCGAAACCGGCCGGCTCGACATCATGGTGAACAACGCCGGCCTGTCGTACCCGACGCCGATTGTCGACGCGGATCCCGAGGAATGGCGCGCGATGCTCGACACCAACGTGCTCGCCTTGTTGGTCGGCTCTCAGGCGGCGGTCCGCGCGATGCGCGAGTGCAAGGCCGACGGACACATCGTAAACATTTCTTCGATCGCGGCGCATCGCGGCGATTCCGGCGTCTACGGCGCCACCAAGCATGCGGTGAACTGCATCTGCAATACGTTGCGGCGCGAGTTGGAAGAGGACTCGATCCGCGTGGTCAACATCATGCCGGGGGCCATCGCCACCAACTTTGCCCGCAACTTCGATCCGGCGTTCGTCGCCGGCTTCATCCAAGCCACGGGCGTGCAGGTCGAGGTCAAGAAGGGTGAGCGCTTGCCGGATGAAGTGATGGACAAGTTGCAGCCGATGATGAAGCAGGTGCTCGGCAATCCGGACGACGTGGCCGACGCGGTGCTCTATGCGGTCACGCAGCCGATTCACGTGAACATCGCCGAGATCGTCGTACGGCCGCCGAAGCAACTGGCGCTGTGAGTTTGCGGAGAATCGGTTACGCCAACCCGACGACGACCTTCGGAGGATACTTCTTGAACGTAGCCAGGTGATTGCGCATGCCGCTTTGAAACGATTCGAGATAGGCGAGCTTGCGGATGAGGTAGCTACGGGTTTCCTTGGGGTCGAGATAGAGATTGTACAGGCGCCCGTAGGGATAGCGCTGGCTCACGCCGGTGAAGCCGCCGGGATTGAGCACGTCGTGGTCGGTGTCGGAGATCGACGCCACCATGAACTTGTACTCGCCGACGCGCAATGCCGAGAACGTGCGCCCCAGCCAGTAGTATTGATACTTGCGGTTGGAGTCGCCGTCGGGTGCGAGCAGGAACGAACTCTGATCGACGCCGTCGATGTAACGATCGGAAGGAATCTTCTCGCCGAGACCAGCAAGCGACAGCATGGTCGGAAAAAGATCCGTCTGCGAGAACAAACCGTCCGACGCACGGCCGGGCTCGATCATGCCGGGCCACGCGAGAATGCCGGGCACGCGCTGGCCGCCTTCCCACGTCGAACCCTTCGCGCAGCGAAACGGCGTGTAGGCGGCGTCGGGCCAGGTTTCCATTTCCGGACCGTTGTCGGATGAGACGAAGATCAGTGTGTGCTCGAGCTGTCCGGTCTCGCGCAACGTGGCGACCAGTCGGCCGACGATGTCATCGAGCTCGACCAGCGTGTCCTTGTACGGATGCTTCGCCGGCGACTTCCCGAGGAAGCGCTCGTGCGGGTAGTTGTCGAAGTGCGCCCCGCGCGTGCAGTGATAGAGGAACCACGGATTGCTCTCGTTCGCTCTGCGGCGGAGGAAGTCGATCGAGTAGGTGGCCCACTTGTCGTCCAACGTCGACAGCACGGGAATCGTGACCTCTTCGACGTTCTCCAGCGCAGCACCGCGGGTGGCGTGTACGAAGCATTTGTTGAACGGTTGGTTCTGCACCCACTGCGTGCGCTCGGCGCTGTAGACGATTTCGGGAAAGAAATACGGATCGCGCCACTCGGTGTACATATCCGAGACCGACAGGAAGCCGTAGAAGTCGTCGAAGCCGACATGCTGCGGCTGCGACTCGGCGTTCTCGCCCAAATGCCATTTGCCGACGGCTTGCGTCACGTAGCCGGACTCGCTGAGCAGTTGCGCGAGAGTGGTCTCACCTTGCAACCCGCCCTTCTCGCCGTACATTGGTGGGCGCTGCAATCCATGCCGCATCGGCAAGCGTCCGGTGAGCAGCGACGCGCGCGACGGCGTGCACGACGGCTCGGAGTAACACGACGTCAACCGTAGCCCTTGCGAGGCAAGCCTATCGATATGTGGCGTCGGCGCGCCGACGGCCACGCCGCCGCCGTAGCAACCGAAGTCACCCCAGCCGACATCGTCCATGAGTACGACGAGCACGTTCGGCTTGCGCCCGGTACGGGTCGTGTATTCGACGATCTTGCGCTGAGCCGCCTCCGCGTGCGCCGGGTGATGGAACATCGGCTCTCGATGCTCGGCGATCTTCGTGGTCTTCGCGGTGATCGGATCGTGGGGCATGTGGAGCGTCTCCTCTCGCCTGATGTTGCGGCGCGCGGATTGTGGTGAGCTACCCGCAGCGAGTCAAGGCTATGGAGATTGTCGATGCCGGATCTCCTGTTCCTGTAGGGGCGACGCATGCGTCGCCCGCGAATTAACGTGGCCGACTGCGAAGAAGGGGAGGGCGATGCATGCATCGCCCCTACGCTTCAGAGAACGACACTAGGTCTTGTGGCGGTCTCCTTGATTGAAATAGGCTCCGCTT
>JBGOUW010000353.1:0-5413 GCA_041477755.1 Binatia bacterium | reverse complement strand
ATCCGCATCAAGGTCGACTTCCCGGCGCCGTTGGGACCGACCAGCGCAATCTTGCGGCCGCGCTCGATGGCCACATCCACGTGGTCGTACACCGTCAGGTCGCCGTACCGCTTCGCCGCACCGGTCAGCTCCAGGACGATGCGGCCGCTGCGGGCAGGTTGCGGAAAGCGGAAGTGAACGGTGCGCACGCCACCGTCGGGCGGTTCGAGGCGGTCGATCTTCTCGAGCTGCTTGACGCGGCTCTGCACCAGCGCGGCCTTGGAAGCTTGGTAGCGGAAGCGACTGATGAACGCCTCGATGCGGGCGATTTCTTCCTGCTGCAGCCGATAGGCCTCTTCCTGTTGCTGTCGCCGCTCTTCCTTCTCGACCAGGTAGTGGCTGTAGTCGCAATCGAAGTCGCTGAGCCGGCCGCGCGACAGCTCGGTGATGCGGGTCACGGTCTGATCGAGGAAATAGCGATCGTGCGCGACCATGACGACGGTGTGCGGATAGCTGCGCAGGAACGCCTCCAACCAATCCCGCGCTTCGATGTCGAGGTGGTTGGTGGGCTCGTCGAGCAGGAGCAGCGAGGGTTCGCGCAGCAGCAGTATGGCGAGCGCGATCCGCATTTGCCAGCCGCCGGAGAACTCGCCGCAGTCGCGCGCGAAGTCGCTGGTCCGAAACCCGAGGCCGGCGAGCACCGACTCGGCGCGACTCTCGAGATCGTAGCTGCCGTGCGTGTCCCACGCCTCGCGCGCCTCGGCGTAGGCCGTCATCAGCGCGTCGTGTTCGGGATCATCGGCGGCGGAGTGGGCGAGGGCTTCTTCGAGGCGCTGGCATTCGGCGGCGATGGCGCGAATGTGATCGAACGCGGTCATCGCTTCCGCCAGCACCGTGCGCCCCTGCAGGCCCATGACCTCTTGCGGCAGATAGCCGATGGTGGCGCCCTTCGGCACGCTCAGCGATCCGCCGTCGGCTTCGACTTCGCCGGCGATGATGCGCAGGAAGGTCGACTTCCCTGAACCGTTGGCCCCGACGAGCGCGACCCGGCCGCCCAGCGGCACGAACCAGTTCACATGATCCAGGACGACCTGGCCCCCGAAGGCCTTCTGCAAGTCGGCGACCGTTAGCACAGCCCGTTTTTGTAGCCGGGCGTGGGTGCCGCCGCAAGCCGCGCGCTTGCAACAGTCGCGTGCTTGCAACTTGCCGGCGCCTCTTCTATCCAGGCTCCATCTTCGATCCAAAGGAGAGTCTCGATGCAGACCGCTCGCGTCGGCAACATCAACCTCGCGTACTACACCTACGGCACGGGCTTCCCGGTCTTGATGATTCAAGGGCTCGGCGGTCGCGCGGCGGACTGGTCGAATGTGCCGGCGACGCTGGGCGAGCGGTTTCAAGCGATCACATTCGACAATCGCGGCACCGGCAAGTCGGACAAGCCCGACGAAGAGTACAGCCTCGACACCATGGCCGACGAGGCCGTTGCGGTGCTCGACGCGGTTGCCGGCTCGAACACGCAGGCACATGTCGTCGGCGTCTCGATGGGTGGGATGATCGCGCAACTGGTTGCGCTCCGGCACCCGCAACGAGTGAAGAAGCTGGCGCTGTTGTCGACCACCCCGGGCGGATCGCATACGGTGCCGCCGTCGCCCCTGGCGATGCTGGCGTTGATGCCGGACCTCAGCAAGCCGCCCGAAGAAATCGTGCGCAACGCGATGCGGGCGATCACCGCGCCCGGGTTTGCCGATACGCATTCCGAGGTCTTGCGCGAGATTGTTGCGACTGCGCTCAGCGCGCCGACGCCGCAATTCGTCTTTGCCCGCCAAATGGCAGCGGTCATGGCGAGCGACCGCTACGAACGCTTGCGCGAGATCAGTGCGCCAACGTTGGTCCTGCACGGCGACGTCGATCCGCTCGTGCCCTACGCCAACGGCGAGATCGTCGCGTCGCGGATTCCAGGAGCGACGCTGCACACCTTGCGCGGCTGCGGTCACCTCGCGATGTGGGAGCAGCCGCGCGATCTGACTGCGGCGCTGCGAGAGTTTCTGTCGTGAGACAGCAGCCCCTGAGTCGTTGAACCCATGTCGCTGTTCCTGCGCATCACCGCCGCCGTGTCGCTGTTGTGGGCGGTGCTGTTGGTGCCTGGCCAGTCGATCTATCTGGTCGGAGAACGGGCCACGCCGCTGCACCACGCCCTCGCCAACGGTCTCGGCATCGCGAGCGTGGTGTTCGCGTTCATGTTCTGGCGTGCGGCCGCCGATCCGCCCCACGAGCGAACCGCCGTTTACAGCGCGATGCTGTTGCTGGCGTCTAAAGTGGCGAACGATCTGTACGAGTTGCTCAGTCTGTTGCAGGGGCCGGAAGCCTTTCCCAGCATGCTCGACATGATCGCGAGCTTGGCGTTGTTGGTCGGCATGCTGCAAGCGTTGCCAGCGACGTTGGCGGCGGGCCGAACGCCGCCGGCGGAGCAAGCGGGCGGGCCTGCGGTTACGAGATGACGACGGCGTAGCCGGGCGACTCGACCGTGCGCTCGCTCGCTCCCCACCGGCCCGGGATCTCGCTCGCGCAGTGCGGGCAACGGCCGCCGTTGAGCAACACCCGCTGCACGCGAAAGCCGGTGCGCTCGACCACCGTCGTGTCGCAGGTCGGGCAGCGCGTGTCTTCGAACCGTCCGACGTGTCCGGGCAGGTTGCCCGCATAGACGAAGCGCAGGCCGGCGGCGCGCCCGATGGCGACCGCGCGAAGCAGCGTGTCGGCCGTCGTGCGATCGCGATCGATCATCTTGTAGTCGGGATGATACGCGGTGACGTGCCACGGGATGTCGCGCGACACCGACGCCAGGAAGCGCGCCAGCTCACTGAGCTCGGTGTCCGAATCATTGAAGCCGGGCACGATCAGCGTCACCACTTCGAGCCAGAAGTCCATCGCAACGAGCCGGCGGATCGTATCGAGGACGGTGGCGAGCACGCCGCCGAGTTTGCGATACTGCTTGTCGTTGAAGCCCTTGAGATCGACCTTGTAGAGGTCGACCCACGGCCGCAGGTAGTCGAGCACTTCGGGCGTCGCGTTGCCGTTGGAGATGTAGGCGGTCAGCAAGCCGTGCGCGCGCGCGACCTTGAACACCTCGACCGCCCACTCGCTGGTGATGAGCGGCTCGTTGTAGGTACTGGCGACGATCTCGGCGCCGTAGTCGAGCGCGAGTCGCACGATCTGCTCGGGCGTCATGCGGCGCGGCGCCGTACCCGCGGCGGGATCACGCAGCGCTTGCGAGGTCAGCCAGTTCTGGCAATAGCCGCAGTGGTAGTCGCAGCCGAGCATGCCGAAGCTGAGCGCCAGCGCACCGGGGCGGGCGTGGAAGAACGGCTTCTTCTCGACCGGATCGCATTGGAGCGCCGCGACATAACCGGCGGGCACATGCAGCGTCCCACCACGATTGAAGCGCACTTTGCAGATCCCGATCTTGCCGTCGGGCAAGAAGCAGCGGTGACCGCAGGCGACGCAGCGCAGCGCCTGGTCGGGTAGGCGTTCGTACAGCTCACCGGCGATGGTGCGCTGTTCGAGCAGGCTTTGAAGATTCGCCGCCGCGGGAGTTATCGGCATGAGGGGAGTATAGCAGAGAAGACAGAATTCAGGAGTCAGGAGTAGGGAGTCAGGAGACTGGAGTCAGAAGAGTGGAGACAGGGGGGTGCGATGCAGCTGAGTCCGGCGAAGACCTTTCAGGACCTCATCGTATGGCAGAAGGCGCACACACTGGTGCTCGGCATCTATCGCGCCTCGTCGGGGTTTCCGAAGAGCGAGACGTATGGTCTGGTTTCGCAGATTCGCCGAGCCGCGATCTCGATCCCCGCGAACATCGCCGAAGGTTTCAAGAAGAGAGGCCGCGCAGACAAAGCCCGCTTCATGAACATCGCGCAAGCGTCGTTGAAGGAAGCGCGGTACTATCTGACCTCGTCAAGGACCTCGACTACCTTCGTGACGATGATCTGATGGCGCAACTCGAACAAATCAGCCGCCTCCTTGACGCTTACGCGAGAGCGCTCCTGGCTCCGCTCCGAAACTCCCGACGTCACTCCTGACTCCTGTCTCCTGAATTCCATCTTCGGACTCCTTCCCCCATGCCCCGTTCTTGCCTCGCCGTGATGGCCCGTCATCCCGAAGCCGGTACGGTGAAGACGCGGTTGGCGCGCGCGATCGGCGCCGAACGCGCGTGTGCGCTGTACCGGGCGTTCCTGCGCGATCTCGACGCGCGCTTTGCGCCGCAGCGGCGGCGCGAATTGGTGTGGCTCTTTCATCCTCCCGAGCGCGACTTCGCGGCGATCATGTCGCCCGGGTCGCGCTGCGTGGCGCAGACCGGGCGTGACCTCGGCGAACGGATGCACGCCGGCTTCGCACGCTTGCTCAGCGAGGGTTTCGGTAAGGTCATCATGATCGGGGCCGACGTGCCGCACATCCGCGACGAATGGCTCGACGACGCCGAACGTGCGCTCGATCACGTCGACATCGTCCTCGGTCCGACCGCAGACGGCGGGTACTATCTGATCGCGATGCGCGCGCCGCACGACGTCTTCAGCGGCATCGCGATGAGCACGCCCAATGTGTTGGTGCAGACGCAGGCAAAGGCGGTAGCAGCAGGGCTACGCGTTCACCTGCTGCCGCCGAGTTTCGACATCGACGAAGAATCTGACGTCGTGCAGCTCCGTGCCCTGCTCGTGGACCCGCAGTGGACGACTCGTTTGTCGGCCACTGCCGCCGAATTGCGCAACTGGCCGTGAGACGGCGCGCCGAAGTTCACCTCCTCCCCCCGCCATCGGCAACTGCTTCTTTCCCCGGCTAGCCTTGCAAGGCACGGCGTGACGCTCTTGTCAGCGAGAACCTCATCGCTTGGAAGCCGCTCACATTCGGTGTGATCGCCGGTTCAGCGGATCTCGCGCAGTAACGCGGACAAGCGCTCGACCATTGCCAGTAGGCTGTGCTCCATGAAGTGCGTCAGCGCGGTGGGACCTTCCTGCCGCGCGCGCACTTCGGCGTCGGCGCGCTGCGACTCGATCTCTCCCTCGAACCGATCCCAGGACGCGCGCACGCGCGGGCCGTACTTTTCGAAGTCGCGCTCAACCAACGTGAGCAGCTCCTTGAACTGCCACCATGGCGAGTCGACGCTGGTGTGCTCGCCTCCGCGAGCAAGTTCGGCAGGCAACTCACCATCGATGTAGTAGGGCAGAAAAACGCTTACGCACGGTGATCCCAAGCTACCCCAGTAGACGAGCGGCTCCCGGTCGTGGCCCAGGCGCGCGATCATGCTGGCGGTCGTCGTGCCCACCGGATCGGCGTGCATGCACACCGAGTAGTAGCGCTCGTCGTCGACAGCACGACCGGGACGATACACCTGCCCGCTGTCGTAGTGATCGCGCAGGGCGGTGCGTAGCGATGCGGGCGT
>JBGOUW010000152.1:0-9723 GCA_041477755.1 Binatia bacterium | reverse complement strand
GCGTACTTGTCGGAGACGTACTTCACGAACAGCAGGACGAGGACGTAGTCCTTGTACTGCGAGGCGTCCATGCCGCCGCGCAGTTCATCGCAGCTTTTCCACAGGGAGCTGTAGAGTTCGGATTTCTTGATGGGCATGGGCTAGTCGAAGTCCTGTTTGAGTCGCGAACCGCCGCATCCTACGCGAAAGATGCGCCGCGCGTACAGCCGCTGCGTGTTCGGATTCCGGATGCTGACGGCGAGCTATCTCCGCTGCGCCACGACGACTTCGGACGTGATAGCGAATGCCACGACCTTCGCTTGGTGCTCTACCTGCCAATCGGACTGCGGGAGAAATGGCAGCAGATCGATTGGCCGACAGCCGCCCACCACTGCCGGCCGCAGCGATTGAATCCACTCCCACAGCCGCGCCACGGTCCTTGAGACCGACCCGACCCCCGTGGAAAGGCTCGCCAGACAGAGTAAGCCGCCCGGGCGCAGCGTGCGATGAGCTTCTCGGATGACTGCTCGGATGTCATCCTCCGAGAGGAGATCGAACACGTAGATGGAAACGAAGCGGTCGTAGGCTTCAGCTGCTTCCGCGACCGGCGGGCCACCCTCGGTGAGAACGACCTCAGCTCGCGGGGCATACGGCGCCAGCCGTTCCTGAGCGAGGCCAACCATCTTGGGACTGACATCTACGCCCCGATAACGGGCCGTCGGCGAGAGATACTCCGCGAACAGACGCTGCGCGAAGCGGCCGGTGCCAGAGCCAAACTCGAACACGCTCTCCGCTGCGGCGAACTCCCCATGGCGTAGGAGCACGTCGGTAGCCCGATCTTCGTAGAAGGCCTGCGCATCCTGCAGCGAGCCGATGCGGTCGTAGACACGGCGAGCTTCTTGATGCGACAGCATGCTCAAAACGGCGGCGCGGCTATGCGTGTGGGGCCAAGGCCTCCTCGACGATCAGCGGCACGTCGACGTAGTCGCGAACGCCGGCATCCCACGCGAACGCCTTCGCCGCCTTCACTTCGCCGTTGCGCACGGAGACCACGATCTGGCCGGCGTCGGGATAGCTGGGCTCGTCCCACACCGTGGCTTGTTTGCGATCCTCGGCGGAGAAGTAGGCGTCGTGGTCAGGATGCGAGTGAAAAATTGCACGGATCACCAGCGCGCCGCGTTCGTGGCCGGTGAGGATCGGCACCGCCTCCGCTCCCATCGTGTACGCCGTGCGAGCGTCGCGCAGCGTCGGATCGGCGGCGTGGCGCTGGTTCTGGATGTTGCTCACGCACACGACTTCCTCGCGTCCGCTACGGTCGATGACGAAGCCGCAGGCCTCGTGCGGATAGCAGGCCGCGGCGTGCGCTTCGATGGCGACGCGGCTGGCAGCGGTGATGTGGAGTTCGGTCACGGTCGTTGCTCCCGATAGCGTACGAGTCGCGTGAGCGTCTCGTTGGCGGGCGTGACGATACCGTGGGCGCGGCCGCGGCGCCAGACTTCGCCGTTTATCGCCTCGATCTCGGTGCGGCGGCCACGTTCCAGGTCCTGCAACATCGACGAACGATGATCGAACGTGCTCGGCACCAAGCGATCGTAGAATAGCGCGCAATACTCCGCCGCGCTCGGCCACGGCAGATGAATGCCCTCGGCGCGGGCGACGGCGAAGGCTTCGTCGATGACCGCATTCATCAACGCCCGGGTGTCGTCGTGTTGCGCCAGCAACCCGTACGGCACGCCGAGCAATGCGCCGAGCGGATTGAGCGCGGCGTTGTATAAGACTTTGGCCCACAGCGCCGCCTCGAGCTCGTCGGTGTAGGCGGCGGGAATGCCGGTTGCGTCGATGCGCGCCGCCCACTCGCGCGCGCGCTGATCCAGCGCGGGACTCGCTCCGGGTCGCCGCGCGCCAAGCAACACCTTGTCGGCGTAGACGGTGACGCGCACGGAGCCGGGCGCGATGATCTCGGCGCCGAAGATCACCCGCGCACCGAGCGTACGGGCTGGCGACACGGCGGCCTCGATAGTTTCGACATTGCCGAGCCCGTTTTGCATGGAGATCACCACGCCGTCATCGGCGAGATACGGAGCGACCGCGCCGATCATCGCGCTGGTGTCGTACGACTTGGTGGCGAGCAGCATCGTCGCGAAGTGCCCGCTCAAGGCGTCAGCGCGTTCGCACAACTCGAACCCGTCGGCGTGATGCTCGCCCCAGATGCCACTGATATGCAGGCCGCCGTTGCGGATCGCGTCGAGGTGCGAGGCCCGCCCAAGCAACGTCACCGCCGCACCGGCGCGCCGCAAGCAGCCGCCGAACACCGAGCCCAGCGCACCCGCGCCGGCGATCAGTATACGGTCCGTGACCATGAGCGAGGTTGTATTGCACGCCGCGAGCGTTCAAGAAGCTGATGCGTGGCATCCGGTACAAGCGATGAGGGCAAGGCATGCCTCGCCCCTACCCGGAGAGCGCTCTCGCGGCGCCCTACGCTTCGCTCGCTGCCCGACGCCTTCGTGGAAATTCCATCGCCGTAGCCACGGACTCTCACGCGGCTCGGCGCGATCTTCCTGTGGGCGCGTTCCTACCACGCCCTTTCGTTGCAAGGTCAACCAGCATCCGGAGCGCGGAGTTGATCGCTTGAGTGCTGCCGAAGTGTTCCCACAAATCCTGGTCGATCACCACCGCGCGGACCGCTTCGCCCATCAGTAGGTGCGCATACTTGCCGCGGCGGCCGCGCTGCAACTGTGAGAAATCTACCTCAGGAAACGCGCGCAGCGACTCCGCGCTGGGTTGCTGGCGCTTAGTCACCTTCTTCATACGCCCTCCGTTCTCGCTGTGTCGCACGTCGCGCACTGATGATGCGAATGACCTCGCCGCTGCGTCGCTCGGCAAACACAACCAGAAGAAGGTTCGAACGCAACGACATCCCGATCAAGATCAAGCGGTCTTGGTTCATCGCATCTGCGTATGGCACAGCGAGGTCGTCCAGGAAAACAGATGCCGCCTCCTCAAAGGTGATACCGTGCTTGCGAACGTTGGCGGCTGCCTTGGTGGAGTCCCACCGGAAATCTCCATATCGCACCGTCGGCACCGCACGACTGTAGCATGCCCATCACTGGCCGGCGATGGAGTGCCCGGTTCTCACGCCATCAAAGCGGGAAACTCGGACCGCAGGTGGTATCGAAGCTGCTACGCTTCGCTCTCGCCGCCGGCGCCGAGGGCGGCGTGGGCGGCGGCGAGGCGCGCGATCGGGACGCGGAACGGTGAGCACGAGACGTAGTTCAAGCCAAGGCGATGGCAGAACTTCACCGACTCGGGATCGCCGCCGTGCTCGCCGCAAATGCCGAGCTTGATGCCCGGGCGCGCCGCACGCCCTTTGTCGACGGCGATGCGCATCAGCGCACCCACGCCTTCCTGATCGATCGACTCGAACGGGTCGCGAGCGTAGATCTCGTACTGCTCCACGTACGGGGTGAGGAAGCGCGCCGCGTCGTCGCGTGACACGCCGAGCGTGGTCTGGGTCAGATCATTGGTGCCGAAGGAGAAGAATTCCGCCACGCTCGCGATTGCATCGGCCGTCAGCGCCCCGCGCGGGATCTCGATCATCGTGCCAACCAGGTACTTGAACTTCACGCCGGTCTCCTTCATCACGTCGTCCGCGACGCGCCGGACGATCGCGGCTTGGAGCTGCAACTCCTTCACGTGCCCGACCAGCGGGATCATCACTTCGGGCTCCACCTTCGTCCCGCCGCGTTGCACGTTGGCGGCCGCCTCGAAAATCGCGCGCGCCTGCATCTCGGTGATCTCGGGATAGATGATACCGAGACGGCAGCCACGCAGGCCAAGCATCGGATTGAACTCGTGCAGCGCTTCGACACGCGCACGAATACGTTCGGTCGAAATGCCCATCTGCTCGCCGATCTCGCGCTGCCCGGCCTCGTCGTGCGGCAGGAACTCATGCAACGGCGGATCGATGGTCCGGATGGTCACGGGCTTGCCGCCCATCTCGCGGAAGATGCCCTCGAAGTCGGCCCGCTGCAGCGGCAGCAACTTCGCCAGCGCCGCGCGGCGTTCGGTTACCGATTCGGCGAGAATCATCTCGCGCATCGGCTCGATCTTGCCCTCGCCAAAGAACATGTGCTCGGTA
This sequence comes from Binatia bacterium, assembly GCA_041477755.1. Taxonomy (GTDB): domain Bacteria; phylum Desulfobacterota; class Binatia; order HRBIN30; family JACQVA1; genus JACOST01. Next base: position 5,606 of record JBGOUW010000152.1, on the reverse strand, counting down.
CGGCAGAGACCGACGCCTTCGGCGCCGAACGCGATCGCGTTGCGGCACTGGTCGGGCTGATCGGCGTTGGTCCGCACCTTCAGCGTCCGCTCGCGATCGGCCCACTGCATGATCCGCGCGTACTGTTGGTAGACCGGCGCCTGCGCCGGAGCGAGCGAGCGGTCGACCAATACGCGCACGACTTCGCTTGGTTCGGTGGCGATGTGGCCTTGGAACACTTCGCCGGTCGTGCCGTCGATCGACAGGGTATCGCCTTCCTTGATCACCACGTCACGCCCCGTAACCCGCATTTCACGCGTGCGATAATCGATCAGCAGCGGCTCGCAGCCGGCGACGCACACCTTGCCCATCTGGCGGGCCACCAGCGCGGCGTGACTAGTCATGCCACCGCGTGCGGTAAGAATGCCCTCCGACGCCGCCATGCCACGGATATCTTCCGGCGAAGTTTCGATGCGAACCAGAATGACCTTCTCACCGCGGGTCGCGGCCGCTTCGGCGTCTTCGGCGTTGAAGTAGGCGCGGCCGGCCGCGGCGCCCGGTCCAGCGTTGAGGCCCTTCGCCAGCAGCCGCTGCTCGCGCACGGCGCGTTCCTTCTCGACGGCGAGGAAAGTTGGGCTCAGCAGTTGATTGAGCTGATCCGGTTCGACGCGCAGCAACGCGTCGCGCGTGGTGATCAGGCGCTCGTCGACCATATCGAGGGCGATCTTGATCGCCGCGCCGCCGGTACGCTTTCCGACGCGGCACTGCAGCATGTAGAGCGTGCCCTGTTGAATGGTGAACTCGATGTCCATCATCTCGCGGTAGTGCCGTTCGAGCGTGCGGCGAATGCCGATGAGCTGTCGGTAGACCAGCGCGTTTTCGGCTTCAAGTTGGGCGATGGCGAGCGGCGTGCGCGTGCCGGCAACGACGTCTTCGCCTTGCGCGTTCATCAGGAATTCGCCGTAGAAGACATTCTCGCCGGTCGCCGGGTCGCGCGTGAAGGCGACGCCGGTGCCGGAATCGTCGCCCATGTTGCCGAACACCATCGACTGCACGTTGACCGCGGTGCCCCAGTCTTCGGGAATGCTGTTGAGCTTGCGGTAGACGATGGCGCGCTCGTTCATCCAGGAACCGAACACCGCACCCATCGCGCCCCACAGTTGCTCCTGCGGATCTTCCGGGAAGGCGACGCCTTTGCGGGCGCGGATCGCTTCCTTGAATTCACCGACCAACTCGCGCAGGTCGTCGGCCGTCAGCTCGGTGTCGAGCTTCACGCCGCGCGCGCGCTTCTTACGCTCGAGAATTTCCTCGAAGGGATCGATCTCGTGCTTCGACGCCGGCTTGAGATCGAGCACGACGTCGCCGTACATCGACACGAAGCGCCGATACGAGTCGTACGCGAAGCGCGGATTGCCAGTCAGCGCGATTACGCCTTTCACGGTCTCGTCGTTGAGGCCGAGGTTGAGGATGGTATCCATCATGCCCGGCATCGACGCCCGTGCGCCGGAACGCACGGAGACCAGCAACGGATTGGCTGGATCACCGAAGCGTGTGCCGACGAGCTGCTCGACGCGCCCGAGCTGTTTGGTCACGTCGTCGCGCAGCGTGCGTGGATAGGCGCGTCGGTTGGCGTAGTAGTAGGTACAGACTTCGGTCGAGATCGTGAATCCCGGTGGCACCGGCAGGCCGAGACCGGCCATCTCGGCGAGGTTGGCGCCCTTGCCGCCGAGCAGCGCCTTCAACTTCGCGCTGCCGTCGGCCTTGCCGCCGCCAAAGGCGTAGACGTAACGCGGCTTCGCCGCGTGGCGTATCGCAGATCGCTTTTGGCTGATGGTCAGACGTTTGGGGGCAACGCGCCGCGCTGACTTCTTCGCCACGGGCCGGACACTTTTGCGTTTTGCCTTTAGCGTCTTGCCTTTTGATTTTTTCGTCATGCCTCAATCCGTCGCCGTAGTTCGTCGACCAGCCGATCGATGGGAATGCGCTCCTGCTGCATCGAGTCGCGATCGCGCAACGTGACCGTGTTGTCGGCCATCGTCTGATGATCGACCGTGATCCCGAACGGCGTGCCGATTTCGTCTTGCCGTCGATAGCGACGACCGATCGAGCCCGCCTGATCGTACTGCACCACCCAACGCTGCTTCAGCATCGACACAATTTCCTTGGCCTTCTCGGGCTGCCCGTCCTTGCGCAGCAGCGGAAGGACCGCCGCCTTCACCGGCGCCATGCACGGCTTGAAGCGCAGGACTGCGCGCGTTTCGCCTTCCGCAACGTCTTCGTCGTAGGCGTCGAGCATCAGGATGAGGAGAATACGATCGACACCAACGGCAGGCTCGATCACGTAGGGGACGTAGCGCTCCTTGGTCTCCTCGTCGTAGAAGCTGAGATCCTTCCCGCTGTACTCGGCGTGTTGCTTGAGATCGAAATCGGTGCGGTTGGCGACACCTTCGAGTTCGCTCCAACCGAACGGGAACTGATACTCGATGTCCGAGCACGCCTTCGCGTAGTGCGCGAGTTCGTCCGGTCCGTAGTGATGGAGGCGGAGGTTGTCGGCCTTGATGCCGAGCTCCTTCGTGTACCAATTGAGCCGCTCGCTGCGCCAAAAGTCGAACCACTCGTCGTCGTTGCCGGGCTTGACGAAGAACTCCATCTCCATCTGCTCGAACTCGCGGGTGCGGAAGATGAAGTTGCCGGGCGTAATCTCGTTGCGGAACGACTTGCCGATCTGCGCAATGCCGAACGGCGGTTTGAGGCGACCCGACTGCAGCACGTTGAGGAAGTTGACGAACATGCCCTGCGCGGTCTCGGGACGGAGGAAGGCGACCGACGCGTCTTCCTCGACCGGGCCGACGAACGTCTTGAACATCAAATTGAACTGGCGCGACTCGGTCAGCTCGCCACCGCACTCGCCGGGGTGTTTCGACGGTCGCTCGGGGCACTGCGCGGTGGCGACGTGATCGGCGCGGAAGCGCGACTTGCACTTCTTGCAGTCGACCAACGGGTCGGAGAAGCCGGCGATATGGCCCGAGGCTTCCCACACGCGCGGGTGCATCAGGATCGCGCTCTCGATACCGACCATGTGGTCGCGCGACGTGACCATGTACCGCCACCACGACTCACGAATGTTGCGCTTGAGTTCGACCCCGAGCGGTCCGTAATCCCAGGTGCTGGCAAAGCCGCCGTAGATCTCGCTCGATTGAAACACGAACCCACGCCGTTTGGCGAGGTTCACGATTTTTTCCATGGTGACGGTGGACATTCGGCTCCGATCGAAAGCGCACCGTCTAGCACGCGCTCCGCGGAGCAGCAATGCGAGTCATGACACGCTCGTGCAGCGCATTGCGGGCAGCGAACGGGATGTAGTAACGTTGACACATGCAACGCGTCGGGTTGCGAGAAGCCAATCGGCACTTTGCGCGCATGATGCGTGCGGTGCGCGGCGGCGAGGAGGTTGCTGCTACTCGATCGCGGCAAGCCCGTCGCGGTGACTCGCCCTGTGCGGGTGATGGGCGGACCCACATAGGCCGTTCTCGATGAGCGCAACGGGTGCAGCTGAAGCAGCCGCGGCCGTCTTACGGGCATCATAATGGAACGGGGAGGGACGGCGATGCGGATCCGAATCGGCTTGGTCGCTTCGGCGGCGCTACTGACAAGCACTGTGCTCTGTTCGTGCGCCACGATCATCAATGGAAGATTTCAGACTGTCAAGTTTGACTCGACTCCGCCCGGCGCTACGGTCCACGTAGAGGGCTATCCGGAAGTACTCACGCCAAGCTCGATCGACCTGTGGCGCAAGAATTCCTGTGTGGCGATGATCAGCAAGGACGGCTACCGGGAAGAACGCGTACCGATCAGCGTCGATTTCAACCTCATCGCGCTCTTGAACGTCGTCAGTTGGTCGATTCCGGGCGTTATGATCGACGCGTTCGACGGGGCGATGGGAGAACTGAAGCCGTCCACGGTCGCCGTGACGCTCCAAGAGATGTCTCCCCAGCCGGCTCCTCCCCCAGCGCCCTAGTCTGCCCTCGTCATCATCTGGTTCCCCTTGGACGGTGCAGCATGGAGTCTCCCCGGCCACTGATAGTCCGCGCCATCGCGCGCCACGAGCGTCATGCCGTGCTGGAGCTGCTCGGCGAATGGATCAGCGCCGAGTTCTTTGGTCGCTACTTCGAGCACGACCCGGCGTTTCGCGACGAACTTTGCTTCGTCGCGCTCGACGGCGAGCGCATGGTGAGCACGCTGCAAGTGTTCGCGAAAGACGTGCGCGTCGGCGGCGCCACACTCCGCGTCGCCGGCGTGGGCAACGTCTTCACCACCGACGCGTATCGCGAGCGCGGCACCGCGTCGCAAGTACTCACCCACGCGATCGCGGCGATGGACGCGCAGGGTTTCGATCTCTCCCTGTTGTTCGCTGTTCGGCTCGCGTTCTACGGCCGCCACGGCTGGAGCAGTCATCCGCGCCGCTTCGTTTTCATCGAGCCCGGCGACGCGGTGACATCGGACCGCTATGCCATCGACCCGTTCGTACCGGCGCGTGACCTCGACTCGGTGATGCAGGTCTACGACGGCTACAGCGGCGCGTTGCCCGGCACCACCGTGCGCGATTACCCCTATTGGCTGGGGCAGCTGCGCTACGCGGGCAATCTCGAAGAAGACTTTCTGGTCGCCCATGCCGGCAGTGAAGTGATCGCCTACGCGCGCGCCACGACGTTGTACGGCTACTATCTGATCATGGAGCACGGCTATCTGCCGGGGCACGAGGACGCGCTGGCCGATCTCATGTGCCGCCTCCACACGGTGGAGGGGCGCACGCTACCAGGCACGCTGGCACAGCTCGCTCACGAACCGCGGGTGCAAGCGAGTTTGCAAACGCGCGGACTCACGTTGCGGGCGGTGGATGACGTCTTCTGGATGTGGCGCGTGATCTCGCCCGAGCGGTTGGCGGCCAAGCTCGGCGTTACGGTTGCCGAGGTCGAGCGCGAGGACTTCTTCCCAAACCTGTTTCCGCCCGAACGTTCGGTCTTCTGGTTGTCGGATAGGTTCTGATGGTCGTGGCTCGTGATTCGTGCTCGTGACTCGACGGATTGGTTCCACCGAACCATTCTGACGACCCACGAGTCACGAGCACGAGCCACGAGCACGATTCACGATTGCGGCTTTCCCGCCTTCAATTGCTGCTTCCACTCGATGATGCGGCCCTTCGCCGCCCACGACTCAGCGTCGGGCACGTTGCCGGAACGCTGATAGATGCGCGAGAGATTGGTGTACGGGAGCTGATCGTCGGGGTTGAGATCGACTACACGCTTGGCGGCGGTGATCGCCTCGTCCCACAGTTCCTGGTCGGCGAGCGCCATCGATAGCCCTTCCCAGGCGTCGGCGAAGTCGGCATTCAACGCCAGCGCTTCGCGGTACTTGGCGATCGCGCCGTCGAGATCGCCGTCCGCCACACAATCCACTGCTTGATCGTAACACTCGTCGGCAGTCGGCACGTGAGACCCTCCAGCAAGCGCGACTCTAGCCAATGGCGGGCACGCCCTCAAGGTATTGGAAGAAGAAGTCAGCGATGGGGGTTCAACGCAGACCCACACATCGGTATAGTGTACTCATGTCCGCGCGCAGCTTCCGGC
>JBGOUW010000623.1:0-2800 GCA_041477755.1 Binatia bacterium | reverse complement strand
GTTGCCGATGAAGAAGTCCGCGTTGCCCCGCTTCTCCGCCGGCAGATACGACAGCGATGCCGCCATGTGCGAGCGTGCCGCGTTGGCCCACATCGCGCCTTGGCCGATTTCCGCGGCGAGTCGCACCATCGGTTTGCGCAACGTCGCCAGCACCACCGGCGGCAGATCGCCCTGACGATTGCCCCCTTCGCGCAACTGCTCGACGAATCGCCGCGTGTCCGCCAGCGGCTTGCCGGTCGCGATGCCCAAGCGCTTGTGCACCGGCCCATGGCTCACGCCGATGCCAAACACGAAGCGGCCGTTGCTCAACTCGTGGATGAGCGATGCCGTCTGCGCGTAGTCGAACGGGTGGCGCGTGTAGATGTTGGCGATCCCGGTACCAAAACGAATCGTCTTGGTCGACAACGCCAGCGCTTCGCACAACCCGACGCCGTCGTTGAAGCTCGGGCAATAGATGCCCGCAAAGCCGCGGCGCTCGATCTCTTGCGCCAACTCGATCGTCGCATACCGCCGCCCCGGCATTGCCGCGAGGCTGACTGCTGGTTTCGGATTCATGAGTGCTCCTTGGTCGTGATTCGTGAGGCGTGAGTCGTGAAGGTCGGAGACCTCGCACGCTTAGGTGATCACGGCTGGACTGGGGCGCAGCCACATCGCGCTGACCAGTCGCGGATAGACCCACAACGCGAACACCCACAGTGACGCGACCAGTCCGTAGGTCACGAGCAGTTGCGTTGGCGGAATCATCCCGAGCGTGGTGGAGAGCGCCAGCTGCGCGGCGAGACCGACGATGACGACGACGATACTCTGACGCGATGAGTTCAACGTCATCGATTGTTGTGGCAACCAACTCGCGCCGGCGAGAAATCCCACCATGCTGCCCGAGATCGTTGCCAACGCCACGTCGCCGGTTAGCGTGATCGCCAATGACGCGCCAACGATGCCGGCGATCGTCCACGGCGGCGTGTAGCAATCGCGATGCGCCCATCGTTCGAGCGGACTGATCGCCGGCAACAGCAACAGACCGAGTGCCAACCCGCCGAGCACGTCGATCGGAAAATGTACCGCGAGATACAACCGCGAGAACGAGATCAGTGCGATCAGCACCACCGCCAACCCGGTGAACCAGCGCCGCCCGATCCACCACGCCAGATAGCCCCAGAACACCACGGCACCCTGCGCGTGGCCGCTGGGGAACGAGTTGCTGTGCGATTGATACGGCCGGAAATCCAGCACGCGCGCCAGCGCAGGATCCGGGCGCGGCGTGTTCACCCACAGCTTCGCGTACGTGTTCACGTAGCCACCGAGCAGAATCAACAGAAACAGTCCCATGGCCTTGCGGCGATCGACGACCCAGAACAGCGGCGCGACCGTGAGGTAGTAGAACGTCGGATAGCCGAGATCGGTGACGACGCGAAAGAAGACGTCGCAAAACGGATTCGCCCACGTCGCGATCCAGTGGAACACTGCGTACCCGGTCAACCACTCCATGCGGCGGAGTTAAACAAGTCCAAGGTCCAAAGTCCAAGGTCCCAAGCGGCGAAACTTTGGACCTTGGACTTTGGACCTTGGACTCCGGTAAGGAGGCGACGATGTCCGAGCGTGCACTCAACGAGATCGACGCCAAGGCGCTGCTGCAGCGCGCGGGCGTGCCGGTGATCGCGACCGCGTTGGCGCGCACGCCCGCGGAGGCGCGGGCGGCAGCCGAGCGTCTAGGATGTCCCGCCGTGGTGAAGATCGTCTCGCCCGACATCGTTCACAAGTCGGACGTCGGCGGCGTTCGCCTCAATCTCGCGACCCCGGCCGAGGTCGAAGCGGCAGCAGCCGCGGTGCTCGCACAGGTGCAGGTCGCGCGACCCGACGCGCGTCTGCTCGGCGTGTCGGTGCAACCGATGGCGCCTGCGGGCGGCGTCGAGGTCATCGTTGGCGTGCAACACGATCCGCAGTTCGGCCCGGTTATCATGTTCGGTCTTGGCGGCGTGTTGGTGGAAGTGTTCGCCGATGTGGTCTTCCGATTGATTCCGTTGACGCCGCGCGACGCGCGGCAGATGGTGCGCGAGATTCGCGGCGCGCGCCTGCTCGGCGCCGTGCGCGGCCGCCCGGCGGTGGATCTGGCACAGCTCGAGCAATTGCTGCTCGCGGTCTCCGCCCTCGTCGAGCAACGCCCCGACATCGTCGAGCTCGATCTCAATCCGGTGCTCGCCTATCCCGATCGGGCGATTGCGGTCGACGCGCGGGCGTTGTTGCGAGAGGCCTCGTGACGTTCAGCCGCGCCCAATTCGATCGCGCCTTCAATCCTCGCGTCGTCGCCGTCGTCGGCGACAAGTTGATGAACGGTTTTCTCTGGCTGCACGCGCTCAAAGCCTTCCGCGGCAAGCTGTACTCCGTGCAGATCGATCCCAACGAGATTCCAGCGATCGAAGCGCTCGGCGTGACTAACGTCGCCAGCCTGCTCGATATCCCCGAGCCGGTCGACTACGTCGTGCTCGCCGTCCCGCGCCAGGTGGCGCCCCGCGTGTTAGATGACTGCGTGACGAAGGCGGTTGGAGCCGTCACGCTCTTCACCGCCGGCTTCTCCGAAACCGGTGAGGCGGACGGCGAACGTCTCGAGCAACAGATCGTGACGATCGCTCAGCGCGGTCACTTGCTGCTGGTCGGCCCGAACTGCATGGGCCTGGCCAATCCGCGCCTCGGGTTGTGCAACTTTCCGAATCAGCCGGCTGGCGAGAGCGCGGCTGGCCACGTCGGATTTCTCGGGCAGAGCGGTACCCACACGATCAATTTCCTTATGCGCGCGCCTGGT
>JBGOUW010000001.1:0-32979 GCA_041477755.1 Binatia bacterium | reverse complement strand
GCCTCGAGCGCGGCGTGATAGATGTTGAGCCGATCGATGTCTTCGACGCTCACGACGCCGATTCCCACCGCGCTCGCTTGGGCGTAGATCGCTTCCACTAGTTGCTCACGCGCCGCCCGGCGAACGGTCTTCGAATCATCAACGCCGCGAATGCGGGCTGTGGCCGGGAAGACGACCGCCGCCGCCACCACCGGACCGGCGAGGGGCCCGACGCCTACTTCATCCACCCCGGCGATGCGCTGATAGCCCAACTGCCAGAGCTGACGTTCTGGTCGCAGGAGCACCCCCATCCGTGCCGCTTGTCGCCGCCGATTCACCGCCACCTCCGCGCCCGCTTCATACGACCCGGCGCGCACGGTCGTCAACTATCCGATCACGCCGCGCCGGCGAAGCCGGCGATGGTGACGATAGACAGCGAGTTGGCTGACGACCGCTCCGAAGAAGTCGACGCCGCTATCTGCGAGCGAGGGCGTACGGCTAGGCACGAATGCTTGGTGCGCCTCGTCGAGCAGGGCGTAGCCGCCGGCAATGATGAGCGACTGCAGCATCCAGCGTCCATGCCACTGCCCTACCCGGCCACGCCGCGAAGCCCAGAACACCAGCCCGCCGAGCACGAAGAATTCGCTGAAGTGTGCGGCTTTGCGCACCGCGGTGTGCGCCGCCAAGATGTCGCTGGTCGCCCATCCCGGGAACAGCCAGCGCAGGAGGGGATCGATATAGCGGTTGGTATTCGTCGCCGAGAACGCGTCGGTCGACAGCAACGAGATCACCGCCATCCACGCGGCCACCGTGCCCCAGTACAAGAGCAACGCCAGCCATAGCGGTTGCCGCGCTGCGGGCGCTGCGGCGCTCGGCGCGCGCATGGAAACCGGTTCGTCACTCATCGCACTGCCTGCGCTTGTACTGACGGGCGCCCAGGCCTGCAAGCCGTGCATGACACACGCAAGTCGACTTCTCTCACCAAAGGCACTAAGAGCAGCCCTCATGGCTCGCCTCGCGCTCGTGGTGCTCGGCATCGCACTTGCCGCGGCCCTCGCGCTGTGGTTGCTGCAGCCCGCGCCACCGGCCCCCGCGCCGGCCCTGCCGACGGCGACTGTTGCGCTAGCCGCCGCAACCCAGTCAGCACCGTCGTCGCCGCCACGATTCCGCCTCGCGGGGGTAGCCTCTGGCGGGGCCAACGCCTACGCCGCCATCGAAGATCCCAACGGGGTGAGTGCGTTGTATCGAGTCGGAGATGAAGTGACCGGGCTCGGTCGCGTCGTGGGCATCACCCCACAGGAAGTTCTACTCAGCACGGAGAGCGGGCCGCTGACCCTGCGGGTGCAACCTGCGCCCACCAAAACCCCGGCACCCGCCACGGCGCGGCCCACGGCCGCCGAGCCTACGGCTTCTCAGCGGGTTTCGCGGGGACGGACTGCGCGACCACTTGCTGCGGACGACAGCGCTCCAGAATCGCCGCCTTGAGGCGCTCGGGATCGACCGGCTTCTTGAACAAAACGCTCTCCAACCCTTCGAGGCGGCTCCGCTTAATCACGTGGTCGCGATCGTAGTAGTAGCCCGTCATCAGTATCACCGGGGTCTGCCCGCGCCGTTTGACCTCCATGAACAGATCGTAGCCGTCGAGGTCGGGCATCACCACATCGGTGACGACAAGATCGACCGGCGCCCGTTCCATTACACTGAGAGCCTCGAGGCCGTTGTTGGCCGTGAGCACGTTGCAACCTTCTGCGGCGAGTAGATCCCGCAACGAGCGACACACGCCGAGATCATCGTCGACAACGAGAATACGCAAGCCGGCGAGGGGCTGGGCACTCACCGGTGCGGGTTTGGCCCCCAAGTCGGTCATCTGTTTTCCGTCCAGGTACTCCCGCGTGTCGTACTCGCCGCCGCCGGCCATCTCGACGAGCCGATTGATCACGATCTGGATCTGGTCGATCTCGCGGCGAATCGCTTCGAGCCGCTCTTCTTCAACCACCGCCTGTTCGTCGTTCGCCACTTCACGAACGAAGCGCCGGAGCAACTGCGCCTGGTTGAGAATCACTTCGAGCGGGCTATTGATCTCGTGACACAGCGCCACCGTCACCTCTCCGAGGGTGGCGAGGCGATCCTTGCGGCGGATCTCACGCAAGTCTTTGGCAAACCCGATCGAGCCAATTTCGATCCCGTCCTCGTTACACAAGATGGAGCCGGAAATCGCCACGGGGAGGTGTTCGCCCCAGCGGTTCACGAAGATGGTTTCGAAGTTCTTCACTTTACCCGGCCCGCCGTGCTCGCCGCTGCGCATGGCCATCATCACGCGATGCGCTTCCTCGTACGACGGATACAGGCGCAGCACATTCTGCCCGAGAATCTCGCTGGCGGTGTACCCGAGGTTCTTCTCGGCCCCGTCGTTGTAGAACATTACGATACCCGACCGATCGGTGGCCACCACGATATCGGGTGACGATTCAATCAATCGCTCAAAATACTCAGGCGGAAACTGCGTGAGTTTGGTCGGACTGGCCATCGGGCCACTTTGGGACGCCGCTGAAGATGTCATAGCGTTGAACTGTGCTGCCTAGTGGGGGTTGCGAAACCCGTCGGGGCGCACGAAAGTTTCCGCGCGACCTGGCGGGGTGGGTACTCGCTCGCGTTGCTTGCGATTGAGCCGCAGCAACACTTTCATGGAATTCTCGAACTGTTCGATCGGCTGCACATCGAGCACACCGTCGCGCACCGCAGCATCGAAGACTTCCTCACCTTCGCGGCTACGAATGATGGTGATGGTCCAGTTGCTCGCTCCCACGCCGCCGCACGAGATGTCGGCGAGTTCCGCCGAAAAGTCCGCGCAGTGGTGGCACTCAGGTCGCGCATACTCTTGCGACTTGCGCAGGTTCATTTCCACCAGCGTACCGTCGTGCTTGAAGATCTGCACTTTGCCCTTCACGTTGAACTGCCGGATGTCGCTGAGCGCGATCCCCATCTGATTTTGAATCGTATCGATCATCAACCCATCGAAGCTGAACACTTCGCTACACAGCAAGCCGATGTTGAACGCGACACGCGCCCCGTAGCCCTTGAGAAACTTGGTCTGCCGCTCGATGTGCTTGTCCTTCTTGCGGCCATTGTTCAAGTAGGATTCGTCGGTCGCCTGCATCTTGCGCACCGGGGTGATCTGACATGGGACGCCCACGAACGCGACTTTCGTCAAGCCCAGCTTCTCGGCGTCGGCGAGGGCCAAGTTGTTGGGGCAGTACGTGTACCACGAGCTGGCGCTGGCGATAATCTCCTCGACGGTGGTGACCACCGTCGGTACCGGTTGACAGGGCTTGTTCTTGTCGACCGCCGAGACGATGGCGCCGTCGATCCGCTCATTGCGCCGTAGCCACGCTAGGAGTGTGGTCACCACGCCGCCATCCTCGCAACGCGCCAGAACCTCCGGGTCCTTGGAACGCGCCGCCACGATGCGCCGGTAGGCGCCGAATGCGCCCCGATAGGTGTCTTGCGCCGCCAACTCATCGGCAAAGACGCGCTCGGTCAGGTGGTGCTCGCGGTCACCCAGGCGCGGACACACCTGCGCGCACACGTCGCAGCCGATGCCCTCGCTGATGCCGCAGTGGTCGAAGGCGGCGGTCGCTTTGGCGACCTGTTTCGGTTTCCCGTCGATGTAGTCGATGACGTTGTGCGGACAGACCAACACGCATGCGCCACACTCGCAGCAGCTCCCATACGCCACCACCTCATTCATCATCTGCTTGAAGCTCGGATTCATACGCGCCGCCGCCCCTGAAAAAAAAGCAGGACGCTTGGCCCCGCTGTGGAAAAACCATAGACCCCAGTTCACACGCTGTCAACGTACGTTGAATGCGGAGGCCGAATGCTGAGTTCGAGTCACCATCTCCCCACTCGCAGCGACTCGCACGGTGATTGCCCCATCGCGGTCGGTGCGCAGAAGTGGCACCCCGGCGGTGCGATACGTCACCTCAGTTCGCACGGCGGGGAAGCCGAATCGGTTGTCCAGCCCCAGCGAAACTACGGCAAGTCGTGGCGCAACCGCGGCTACAAAGGCGGGCGTACTCGAAGTCGCGCTGCCGTGATGCGGGACCTTTAGCACGGTGCTCTTTAGTTGCCCGTCGGCTGACGCAATCAATGCCGCCTCTGCTCCGTGCTCGATGTCGCCGGTGAACAACAATCTGGTCGGCCCCCGCTGCAACTGAACCACGAGTGAACGATCATTCGTCGAGGCGACCCCGTCCTCCGGAGCCAACACGCGCACTCGCGCATCGCCACAGAGCCAGTCCATTCCGGGAACCGCTATGACCGGGCGGACACTTGCCTCCGTCAGCGCCTGCTCCAACTCGGCAAAACGCACGCCACCGGATGCCGTCTCACCGGTCGACCAGAATTCGTTCGGGCTAAATTGCCTCGCCAAGAACGTCAGGCCACCGAAGTGGTCCCACTGCGGGTGACTCATCACCAGCGCGTCGACATGCGCGATTTTGTGACTCCACAGAAACGGGGCGAGTACGCGTTCGCCGACATCGAAGGAGCCGTTGCCCATTCCGCCGCCGTCGATCACCATCACTTTGGCCCCGGGACACTCGACCACCGCACTGTCGCCCTGTCCCACGCTGAGAAAGGTGACCTGCAAGTCGGTGCGATGATAGCGCGCGCCGTACCACCATAACGCGTCGCACCCACCGACGATTGCGACGGCGCAGAGTCCGAGTCGGCGCCACCGGCCGCGAGCGCACATGACGATGAAGAGTGCCCCATAGACAATGCCCAGTTCCAGCACCGTCGGTGTAACCACGCGCACCGCTGCGTGCGGGATCGCGGCAAACGCCCAAACCCCAAGCCGCCCAAGCCACAGGAACGGCCACGCCAACCACACCAGCACTCCTGCCAAGCCGCGCGACAACGGATACACGAGCGCCGCCGTCAGCCCGAGCGCAACCGCCGCCGTACCGATCAGCGGTACCACCACTGCATTGGCTAGCAACGCCACCAAGGACACCTGATTGAAGTGAAACGCCGCCAACGGTGCGGTGCCAGCGAACGCGGCGCAGGAGACGGCCAAATAGGCGGCGACCGGTCGCGCGAACCGAATCGGCCCGTGCCGCAGCCGCACCAGATGCCGCTCTTCCCACTGGCGCCACCACGGCCAAAACCGCTCCAGCGCCAGCACCAAACTGAGCACCGCCATGAACGAGAGCTGAAAGGAGATGTCGAGCGGCGCCCCGGGCCACAGGACTGCTATGAGCAACGCGGCCGCTGCCAGGCTCACGATCAGGTCCCGCTCACGATCGACCAGCACCGCGCCGAGGAAGATCAGTACCATGATCAGCGACCGCAGCATCGCCGTGCTGCTGCCCGCGATGCCAGCATAGAGCAGGACCGGAATCACCGACGCTGCCACCGCCAGCTTCGGTACGTGCGCGCGTAACAACAGCCAGCGACTGCGCGCCAGCAGCCAACGCCACACCACATAGCCGAAGGTCGCCACCATGCCGACGTGCAAACCCGAGATCGACAGGACATGGTTGACGCCCGCGGTCGTGAACTCCTGCTGCAACGGCCGAGACAAGCCCGCGGTGTCGCCAATGATCAACGCGCGCAGCAGCGCACGATCGTCTCCGGCGAGATGCTCGTCAATCAGCGAGCCGACCCCGCGGCGCCAACGCGTGAGCCAACCGGCTGACGGTCGCCGATCGATTAGCTCCAGGGCGCTGTCATCACCCAGGAAGGCGGTCGCATAGATCCCCTGCCGCGCCAGATAACTCTCGTAGTCGAATTCACCGGGGTTGCCAAAATTGCGCGGCCGGCGCAGCCGCAGCGGCACGCGCACCAGGTCGCTCGCGAGCCATTGCCGTTCGAGATCATGGACGGTCAGCAACACACTACCCTGGGCAGCCTGCATTGCGCCTTCGTCCCCCAAGCGCTCCACTTCCAACCGCAGCCGCCCGCGCTGGGGCCCGACGCTACTGTCTTCGCTCACTCGCGCCTCGATCACCCGCGTCACTCCATCGCACCACCGCGTGATGTGATCGCGATCGAATGACGGGTTGAGCACTCCTTGCGCAGACCAATTGCCCCACGCGAACGCTGCGACCATCAGCGCGGCAATTCGTCCACGGCGCCACAGCCCCAGGACGATCACCGTGAGGCTCAGGAGGGCCAGCAACCACCCCGACGCCATGAGTTGCCGCCCGACGAGCAGTTGTCCGATGATCAATGCGAGGGCCACCGCGACCAGCCGCGGTACCGGCGGCCGCATAGATCGCTGAGTCGATGCTGAGCCCGCTTCGGTGGTCATGCCGTCGGTGTCCCACGTGCGGCGACAGGCCGCGCGGCCAACTAGTTCTCGTTTCCTGATTGCGGGGGTGTTGCGGCCACATTCGGTTCCGCCAGCGCCCGCTCGATGGTTTCGGCCAATGCTGTGGAGATGCCCGACACTTCGGTCTGTTGTGCCACCGTCGCGTCGCGCATGCGACGCACGCTGCCGAAATGGCGCAGCAATCGTTTGCGCCGGGTCGCACCAATCCCGGGGATGCCATCGAGCAACGACCGCAGTCGTTCCTTGCGGCGCAGCGCGCGGTGATAGGTGATGGCGAAGCGATGGGCTTCGTCTCGCACGCGCTGGAGCAAGAACAGCGCGCTCGAATTGCGCCGCAACACCACCGGGTTCTTCCGCCCGGGCAGGAACACCCGCTCCTCGCTGCGCTCGATCTGCGGCGCGCGGGCGTCGCGCTCGACCCGCATTTTTGCCAACCCAGCCGCGTCGACTTCCGTGATCTCCAGCTCGCGGAGCACTTCGAGCGCGACGTTGAGTTGCCCGATCCCACCGTCGACGACGAGCAAATCTGGGAAGTCCCCCGTCTCCTTGGCGCGGCGATAGCGGCGCGTGAGCACCTCATACATCATACGAAAGTCGTCCGCCCCTTCCACCGTGCGAATACGAAAGCGGCGATAGCGATTCTTGTCGGGCTCGCCTTCATCGAAGGTCACCATCGATCCCACCGCCAGCGTGCCTTGTATATTCGAAATATCGAAGCACTCGATGCGCTTGGGGGCGTTGCGCAGGTGCAGCTTAGTCCGCAACTCGTCGAGCATCCGCTCGCGCTGGTAGTCGCCATCCTGGCGCGCGCGGAAGCCCTGCCGCGCGTTCTCCGTCGCCATCGCGACCAGACGCACCTTGTCGCCGCGCTGCGGCCACAAGACCTCGACCCGCCGCCCCCGCCGCTCGCTGAGATATTCCGCGCGCGTATCGGCATCCTCGATCGCCACCGGCAACAGGATCTCATCCGGAAGGTAGCGATCCCCTTGGTAGAACTGCGTCAACAAATCTTCGAGTACTTCTTCCGTGGAGAACTCGTAGTCCTCGATATGGTAGGCCTGATTGCCGGTCAGCTTGCCACTGCGGATGAACAGCACCTGCGCCTCAATGAAGCCGCCCTCGCGATAGAGACCGAAGATGTCCTGATCACCGCCCCAGTGCGACAAGACCTGCTGCGGCTCCTGCGTCTTCTCAATCGTGCGGATTTGATCGCGCAAGCGGGCTGCGTCCTCGAAGCGCAGATCGGTCGCCGCCGCGCTCATGTCATCCCGGAGTTGCCGAACCAACTGCTGGTTCTTGCCTTCGAGCAGCAGCATCGCTTCGCGCAAGTGACGTTGATAGGTCTCTGCATCCACTGGGAGACAGCACGGGGCTAGGCAGCGCTTGATTTGATACTCCAAGCATGGCCGCGATCGGTTGCGGAATACGCCATCGCTGCAGGTACGCAACGGGATCACCTTGCGAATGGTATCGAGCGTCTCGCGCACACCGGAGGCCGACGAGAACGGACCGAAGTAGCGGCTGCCGTCCTTGACGATCTTGCGGGTGACTACAATCCGCGGCCAGTCCTGCTGAACGGTTACCTTCACGCTGACATACGACTTGTCGTCCTTGAGTCGGATATTGTAGCGCGGCTTGTACTGCTTGATGAGATTGTTCTCGAGGATCAGGGCTTCCTTGTCGTTGCTGGTGACCAGGGTTTCGAAGTCGGTCACACGCTGCACCAGAAACCGGACCTGCACCCGCTCGTCGCCCCCGCGAAAGTAGCTGCGTACGCGATTGCGGAGGTTCTTGGCCTTACCGACGTAGATGACCTTGGCGTGCTTGTCCTTGAGCAGATAGACGCCCGGCTGACCTGGCAACGCTGTCAGCTTTTCCTCGCACCCGTGCTGGATCACGTCCCCCGGCGCCGCCGCTTCTTCTTCGCCACTGGCTGTTTGCTCAACCGCGTTGCTCACCAGATGGTCCTCACCCGCCGCACCGAAGACTATACCCGCGACCGTCGCAGGGAAAGGCGCGGATGCTCCGCGCCGCCGTCACCCGAGTGACGTTTCAGCGCTGAGCGCGCTCGCAGCGTCGCGCGTGTAGGCGCACATGGACCGTGACACGGCCGACAACACGGCCAGGCGCTTCGCTCGCGAGATGGTACGCAACTCGCAGAGCACACTTCCTGTGACGCGCGCAATTTCGCTCGCTTAGACTGATGGAGCTTAGTCATGGCAACGCACAAGGGCCAACAACCCCCACCCATGAGCAGCGGTCCTATCCTCCTTGTTGAGGACGACCCGGACGATGCCGACCTGACGTTACGCGCCCTGCGGCGTGCCCGCATTCTCAACCAGCTGGTCACGGTGCCGACCGCCGATCAAGCGCTAGTGTTGCTGCAGCGACAGCAATACTCCGACCCGCACAACCCGGCCGCGTTCAGCTTCGTGTTGCTCGACCTCAATCTCCCAGGCATCGGCGGACGCGGGCTGCTGGATGCGATCTACAACGATCGCCGACTCAGTGAAGTGCCGATCGTGGTCCTGACTTCAAGCGACTCGACCATCGACCGCTTGCGCAGTTACAAGCACGGCGCCCTCGCTTTCCTCGAGAAGCCGATTCAGGTGCCCGAACTGTTGCGTGTGCTCGGCGATCTCTCAGACGGTGGGATCTACGTCGTCCGCAACGCCGCCTGAGCTAGCGGCGCGCACTTCGCGGGCCTCCAACTCGCGCTCGCGCAGGCGCTGAATCTGATCGCGCAGCTCCGCCGCGCGTTCGAATTCCAGGTCACCGGCAGCTTGGCGCATCTGTTTTTCGAGCGCGGCGATGCGCTTGGAAATTTCCTTGAGCGACAAGTACTCCGCATCGGCCTCGGCGACAATCGGGACATCGACATAGTCCGCCTCGGCACTTTCGACTAGCCGGGGATCAATCGCCTTTTGGATGGTTAACGGGGTGATGCCGTGTTCCTGGTTATACGCTGCTTGCTTGGCCCGCCTTCGATCTGTTTCGTCGATCGCCCGACGCATCGAATCGGTCACGTGATCCGCATACAAGATCACGGTGCCATTGACGTTGCGCGCCGCACGGCCAATGGTTTGAATCAATGAACGCTCCGAGCGGAGAAATCCTTCCTTGTCGGCGTCGAGGATCGCTACTAACGAGACCTCCGGCAGGTCGAGCCCCTCACGCAGCAAGTTGATGCCGACCAGCACATCGCAGACCCCTTTGCGCAGGTCGCGGATGATGTCGACGCGCTCGATGGTCTCGATGTCGGAATGCAGATAGCGCACCCGCAAGCCGAGTTCCTGAAAGTAGTCAGTGAGGTCTTCGGCCATCTTCTTGGTCAACGTTGTGACCAGCACGCGTTCGTTGCGAGCGATGCGCTCGCGGATCGCCTCCAGGAGATCGTCAACCTGGTTGCGCGCCGGTCGCACGCTGAGCTGCGGATCCGTCAACCCGGTGGGCCGGATAACCTGCTCGACCACCACGCCGCGGGCCTGCTCGAGTTCGTAGTTTCCCGGCGTTGCGGAAACGTAGACGATCTGGCGGATCAGCGCGTCGAACTCCTGGAAATTCAGCGGTCGGTTGTCAAGCGCGGAGGGCAAGCGGAAGCCGAAATCGACCAAGGTTCCCTTGCGCGCGCGATCGCCACGATACATGCCGCCGATCTGCGGAACGGTGACGTGACTCTCGTCGACAATGAGCAGCCAGTCCTCCGGGAAGTAGTTGATCAGCGTCGGGGGTGGCTCGCCCGGCTGGCGACCGGTCAAGTGCCGTGAGTAGTTCTCGATGCCCGGGCAGAAGCCCATCTCGGCGAGCAGTTCAAGGTCGTAGAGCGTGCGCTGCTCGAGTCGCTGAGCTTCCAGCAGCTTGTTCTCGGCGCGGAACTCCGCGATGCGCGCCTTCAATTCGGCGCGAATAGCTGCGACGGCTTTCTCCATTCGCTCCGGAGCCGTCACGTAGTGGCTGGCGGGATAGATCGCAACCTTATCCAATCGCCGCAGCACCTGACCGCGCAGCGGGTCTATTTCGGCGAGTGCGTCGATGGTGTCGCCGAACAGTTCGATGCGGATGGCACGCGCCTCTTCGTACGCCGGAAACACCTCGATCACGTCGCCCCGCACGCGGAACGTTCCGCGGTGGAAGTCGTAGTCGTTGCGCTGGTACTGAATGTCGACCAGCTTACGCAGCAGCGCGTCGCGGTCGACGCCGCTGCCGCGCTCGAGGAAGATCAACATCTCGAAGTACGCTTCCGGCGAGCCCAAGCCGTAGATGCAGGAGACGCTGGCTACAATCAGGGCATCGTTGCGTTCCAGCAACGCCTTGGTGGCGGAGTGGCGCATCTTATCGATGTCGTCGTTGATCGAGGAATCCTTCTCAATGTACGTGTCGGTGCTCGGCACGTACGCTTCGGGCTGGTAGTAGTCGTAGTAGCTCACGAAGTAGCGCACGGCGTTTTCGGGAAACAGCCCCCTGAACTCGCTGTAGAGCTGCGCCGCCAAGGTCTTGTTCGGAGCGATCACCAGCGTCGGCTTGTTCAGGCGCGCGATGACGTTCGCCATCGTAAATGTTTTGCCGGAGCCAGTGACGCCCAGCAGCACTTGGCTGCGCAGGCCCTGCGCCAAGCCGTCGATGAGCTGGGTGATTGCCTGCGGCTGATCGCCTTGCGGGGTGAAGTCCGCCACCAGGCGAAAGGTACCCTCGTGTGCCACGGGATCGTCTATAGCAGAGCTGCCCGATTGAATTCATCCGCCGCTTGTGGCGAGATGCGATCCATCTTACTTAGGCGTCAGGGAGGTGACTTATGCGGAAGTGGATCGCGGTTGCGGCAATTGCCGCCGCTTCAACGATGGCGGCGGTTGGCACTGTGCGTGCGGAGGTGCAAGAATTCACCGTCGTCAACATCGAGTACGAGGGTTCCAAGTTGTGGCTGCCCTCAACCTTGGTCGTGCACAAGGGCGACAAGGTGAAACTGAAACTGATCAACAACGTGAAGGCCGACCCTAATCAACACGGGTTCAAGATCGCGGCCGTCAATGTCGAAGAAGTCATCACCCGCGGCGAACCGAAAACCGTCGAGTTCACTGCCGACAAGGAAGGCATCTTCCCGATCACTTGCCAGCTCCACCCCGCGCACGTTGGCGGTCAGCTCGTCGTGTTACCATAGTGAGCGCGGGCGGGGGCCGCTTGCCCCCGCCGCACTCTCAGACGCTCAGTGCTGCAACGCAGGCCGCGTGGTGACCAACTCCGGCCTGGGTGCCGTTCGCTCACTGTTCAGAATCAACCCCAGCAGCGACACCAAGAGACCGAAGCCCAGCACCATTCCGACCGTGCTGGCGTCTCCGTATCCGAAAACGAGTTCGGTGAGCGGCTTCGCCCACGTGAGTGTTCCGAGTCCGGTTGCGATCATGACGCGCCTCCTAATGAACATCTGCCCACGCTGCGACACGGAAAGAGCAGTCAACGTGCCACAGAGTGCGGACGTCGTTACGCACCTCCGCCGCGCACGTGGTAGCGAGACCCCGGACAAGTTGGTAATAGATTCCGAGACGTGGGAGTGCTGAAACACCGCACTAGCACCGAAGGAGCTGCGATGGAGCCGGTCTACGATTCTTCGCTCGAAGCCCACTTGCGGCGCATCGAAGGCTACATGCGTGGCTGCCACCTGCTCACGTATCCGCGCGAACACAGTCCGCTGCGCGAAGAACTCGCGAACTTCATCCGCACGGTCGGTCCGAGCGTTCTCGACACCTGGGTGGAACTGATCGGAACTGCGTTCAACATTCCCGAATGGGAATGGCCCGGGATTCACCAAGGCATGAGTGACGCGCTCGGGCGCTGGATCACACACATCGTCAGCCCCGAAGACATCGACACCTACGTCTACCTGCGAAGCCATGCGCGCCGCGGATTCATTTCTCAATTCTCTGCCTCCCGTTTCCTCAGCGGCCAGATGAAGTTGCGCCATATGCTCGCCGACCGCCTGCGTGAGCGATACGCCGATCAGCCCGAAAAGCTCGACGCGCTCTCGGCTCTGCTGCAGCAAGAGTTCCAGGAGCGGCTGCTGCATATCACCGACTTCTTCGTCGAGGGACGAGAAGAAGAGTTGCGCGAACAAGAAGCCAGTTACCGTAACCGCATCGACAACTCCCCCGCCGTCATGTTCAAACTCGATTACGACATTGGCACTGTGCTCGACGCCAACATCGTCGCCGAGAAGCTCATGGGCTACCGTCGCGATGAGATGGCCGGCATGCGTCTGTGGGACCTGCTACCGCCCACCGAACGACCACGCGCGCAGCGGCTGTTGGAAGAGACCAAGGTGCGCGGGCATTCCGAACGCGAAGATCTCCACCTGCAGACTCGCCGAGGGGAGATGGTGCCGGTGTTTTTCAACGCGGGGCTCATCGAGTACGGCCATCAACGCTACTTTCAACTCATCTGTGTCGATATTTCCGATCGCAAGCGCCTGGAGAGCCAGTTGATCCAGTCGGAGAAGATGGCGGCGATCGGCCAGCTCGCCGCCGGCATCGCCCACGAGATTCGCAACCCACTCGGCATCATTTTGAACGCGCTCTACGATCTCAGTGAGCTCGTTGACCGCAGCAATCCGGAGATTCAGGAAGACCTCAAGATCGCCAAGGACGAGATGGGCCGCGTGCATGAGATCATCAACAACCTGCTCGAATTCTCACGCGAGTCGCGGGCCGAGTTGGAGCCGGTCGACATCAACGACCTCCTCCGCAAGACGCTGCAACTCATTCACAAGAGCCTGCAGAACGCCGACGTCCGCGTCACCACCGACCTCGGCCTGTCGGCGCCCTGCTTGGCCAATCAGAACGCGCTGCGGCAGATCTTCCTCAACCTGATCACCAACGCCGTGCAAGCGATGCCGCACGGTGGCGAGCTGCGCCTGCGCACCGCCTCGCTACCCAACGGACGCGTGCAGATCGAATTCAGCGACACCGGCGTGGGCATTCCGGAGGATAGCCTCAAGGACATTTTCAATCCGTTCTTCACCACCAAAGCACCTGGACAAGGCACCGGGCTCGGCTTGTCGGTCGTGCACTCGGTGGTGCAGCGCTATCAAGGCGAGATCACCGTGCGTAGCAAGCCGAATGAAGGCTCGACTTTCATGATCGAGCTGCCCTGCCAGTGCGGCACTGAGTCCGAGGCGATCGACGCACACCTGCACACGGCCGCGCCCGCTGCGTCTCCCGTTCACTGAGTATGCCGAACCCACGCATTCTCCTCGTCGAGGACGAGGCCAACATGGTCCGCACGTTGGCCAAGATCCTCGAACGCAAGGGTTACTCGGTCGATACCGCCGCCAATGGCGAGCTGGCACTGCAGCGGCTCAGCGAACAGCCCGCCGACATCGTCATCACCGACCTCAACATGCCGGTGATGGACGGCATGACGCTGCTGCGCATGATGCACGAGCGTAACCTGACGCCTACCACCATCGTGCTGACGGGCCATGGCACGATTCAATCGGCCGTCGATGCCATGAAGCTTGGGGCCGCCGACTACCTCATCAAGCCGTGTCATCCTGACGAGCTGCTCATGGTCGTCGAGCGCCAGCTCGAAACTCGACAGTTGCGACGCGAGGTCACGCAGCTCAAGCAGCAACTGCGCAAGTACGACCGCTTCGGCGAGATCGTCGGCAAGAGCCGCCCGATGCAGGACATCTACGCGACCATCGACGCGGTCAGTCGCAACAAGAGCAATGTGCTGCTCTTCGGCGAAAACGGGACCGGCAAGGAGTTGGTCGCGCGCACGATCCACGCCAAGAGCTCACTCGCTTCGCAGCCGTTCTTAGCCGTCAACTGCGGCGCGCTTGCCGAGACCCTGCTCGAGAGCCAGCTGTTCGGTCACCGCAAAGGCGCGTTCACCGGGGCCGTCGAGGATCACGACGGCGTGTTCGTAGCGGCTGATGGCGGCACGCTGTTCCTCGATGAGATCGCGGAGATCCCGCTGCCGCTGCAAGTGAAGTTCTTGCGTGCGATCCAGGAAAAGGAGGTCACGCCCCTCGGCTCGACCAAGGCGGTGCGCGTGGACGTTCGGATCATCGCGGCCACCAACCGCAATCTCGAGATGGCGATGGCCGAAGGCAGCTTCCGCAGCGACCTCTACTATCGTCTCAATGTCGTGCCGATTCATCTGCCGCCGCTGCGCGAACGCCGGGATGACATCGGGCCGCTGATCACCCACTTCATCGCCGAATTCAGCCGTGCCTATGGCGTCGAGCCGAAGCGGGTGACACCGGAGGCGACGCAACGCCTGCTCGACTATCGCTGGCCGGGCAATATTCGCGAGTTACAGAACGTGATCGAGCGCGCCTTTGCGCTATCGCCCGCCCCGGAAATCACCGAACGTGATCTGCCGCCCGCGCTGTTCACGGCCGGTAACGGCACGCCCGCCATCGAAGGGCTGGCAGAACCGATCCCGTTCGAGGACCTCGAACGGCTCAACATCCTCGCCGCGCTACGCAAGAGCGGCGGAAACAAAAATCAAGCGGCGCGTCTGCTCCACATCGATCGCCAGCGCCTCTACCGCAAGCTCGGGAAGTATGGTCTCGCGTAGCCCACGCCGCCCTCGTCGCGTTTCAACACACGTGGACGGGCAGATCGTGACCGTTCGCCATTTCTACTTGGCGCTACGCTCCACTCCGCCTTCCGGCGCGCGTGGCATTGATCCTGCTGAACCAGTCTCCCCGCGGGGTGCGTCCGGATGTCAGCCGAGTGTGAGTGTAGCGGAAACAAGAAGCGGCTTCTCTTAGTCGCGTGCAATCCGAACTTTAGGCGGACCCTCGAGCGCATTCTCGGCCGCTGCGGGTATCAGGTCGACGGGGCGGATTCTGGCGAAGCGGCCCTCCGCCTCTTCGAATCCAAGTCCTATGATGCCGTCATCTCCGAGGTGGTGCTGGCCGGCACCATTTGCGGCCTTACCGTGTTCGACCGGGTGCGACGCTTGCGCCCGGAGTTGCCGATTATTTTCCTGACCGAATGCGAAACCACGCGACTGCGAGCGGTGATCGAGCAGACGGTCCGAGTGAACTGCCTATCCCTGCCGGTTGACGTCGATCAACTCAAGCAAGTCATCGCGCGCACCACCGCCAACTCGCAGGCCTCAGCCGACTAAGAGTGCACGCAAGGGCGCGGCCGCCTGCCACAGCTCGTCGAGCCGAGCCACGCTAATCCGTCCCCGCAATTGCTCGACCCGCAGCAGCAACAAGTACGTCTGGATCACGTCGGCCTGGCAGTACCGCTCAATCGCCGCCAGTTCGCCGGCTTCCCACAGCTTCTGCACATCCCCACCCGCCACAGACGTCTTGCCAGGCAGTCCGACCAGCTTGGTCAACAGATCCAAGCCGCCGCGCACCCGATACATGCCGAAATTGGTGATGAACTCGTGGAGGTCATAGTGCTTATCAGAGTAGCGGGCGCGCGGCCCGTGGCGATCGTTGAAGTAGCGTGGTGCCGCCACCCCATGGCGCAGCGCCTGTAGTTCCATGACCGGCAAATCGAAGCCGCGACCGTTGAAGGTCACCAACGTACCGCTGAAACTTTCCACTCGCGACCAGAAGTCCCGCGCGATATCGCGACCTGAGCCGTCGGCACTGCTGAGAATCTGCACACCCTCCCAACTCAAGTCGTCGCGTATCGCAGCCAAGACGATCACAATCGGCAGGTGAAACGATACGGGAAAGAAGTCGCTCTGGTGCTCGGCGAGTAACTGTTGTCGAACCCGGATGAAGGCCTCGTCGTCGCTCACGGCTTCGCCGGGAAGATAAATACTGCGTACCAGCCCCTTATCGATCCGCGTCTCGATGTCGAACACCATGTAGCTCATCACCACCGCCTTCCCTGTAGCACTCGCACCCAAACACGATGGCCGTCTTCAACTTCGACGAGTCGCTGCTCGTGGACAGTTAACTGTCGCCTCATCAACTGTGGCAGCGTCGCCTCCTCCGCTCGTACCGACTCTGCAAGCCACACCTCGCCATCAGACGCCAGAGAGTTGATCAGAAAATCCATCAACCGCTCATTCGCCGTCGGATCGTAGGTCACATCCGCGGCCAAACAAAGATCGAAGGGACCGCAGACCGCGGGCTGCCGCCAATCCATGACGGCCACGGAACCCTGCAACCCATTGCGACGGAGATTGTGCCTTGCCAACCGCGCCGCATCGACGTTGCGATCGGTGAGGACAACGGCCGCACCGCAGCGCGCCGCGACCAGAGCCGGAACCCCCAAGCCACAGCCGACTTCGATCACGCGTCGACCATCCAGCCGAGCGCCCGCGTTCACCACGAGTCGTGCCAGCGCCAGCGCTGCCGGCCACAGATGCGCCCAGTACGGCGGCTCGCTCGTCCGCTCGTCGCGCAACAGGGCGTCGCGATCGACGTGATCGGCCAGGTTGGCGAGCCGCGTGAGCCATAGAGGACCTCCTGGCAGATCGGTGAGAGTGTCCTCAGTAGCCCGCGAGATGGCTGCTGCGATGCTCACAGGAATGGGGCGAACACGCGCATCGCCGACAGCAACGCCTCAATGTCCGCATAGGGTTCGAGATCCCGATAGAGGGCTTGAAAGTAGCCCGCGGCGCGCACCTCATCCCCCGCCCCCTCCGCTGCGGCAACCGTGGCTTCGAAGATCTTCAGCAAACCTTGCACGTTCAGCTTGGTCTCAATCGGAATCTCGTCCGAAATCGCGACCAGCAAGCGCACTCGATCGCTGAGTTTGAGAACGCGTTCGACGTCACTGAGCGGTTCAGCCATGACGGTCCCTCTCGCTAGTACCCGGCCGTGCGAATCTCGTCCTCGTCCAGGCCAAAGAAATGCCCGACTTCGTGAATTACCGTTCGCACGATCTGCCGTCGAATCGCCCCTGGTGAGCGGCACGCCTGCCTCAACGGCTGGTAGAAGATCGTGATGCGGTCCGGCAACGTCGCCGTGCCCAACGCACTGCGTTTACTTAGCGGCACACCTTCGTACAGACCGAACAACGTATCGCGCCGCGGGTCGAGGCCCATTTGCAGCAACAACTCGCGCGACGGCTCATCCTCGATGAGCACCGTGACGTTATCAAGGCGTTCCGCAAACTCTTCCGGGAGTTCATCCAAGGCCTCGGCCACCAACTCTTCGAACCGCTGCCGATCCATACGCGCGCGGATCATACACCACCTTGACCGCTGCGCGGAATGCTGACACAAGCTGCCCACCGATGCAGCGATTATTCCTTCCGATCGTGGTGTTCGCTTGCGCCACGCTGGCCGCCTGCAGTGGTAGCTCTCCGACGCCGACCCGCCCAGACGAACTGCTATTCGCCGTGGTCGGAACAACCGGTGAAGGATTCCAGGTCGTCGACTTCAAGACCTCGAACGGCCCCGTCCACACCATCGCGCAACCGTGTAGTCCAGAGAACTTCCGCAGTGACTTCACGAGCCCCTACGCGTTCTTCTTGTTGAATGCGCAGCAGCCGGTGCGCGGCACCTTCCAACGCGCAGTCCAAAGCGACGAACTTTGCCCCGCCCCGGCCTCGACCACTTTCCCGGTCCCACTGCAACTTTACAACTTCGGCTTCAACACCAGCACACCTTTTCGAAGCGGCGAAATCCCGCCCGATTCGGACCGCCCGGTCTCCCTCGCGACCTCCGCCCAGGAGATCACGCCGACCGATGGTCCCGATGTCCGGGTCGAGGTCTGCGATCAAGATCAAACCAACCCGATCTCGAATCTATGTCGCGACCAGATCAACCAACAACCGATCCCGTTCACAGTTTCGATTGGCGACGAGATCGCGACTTTCCTGGCCTGTAGTTTCTTCGAAACGAGCGACACCGGGCGACCGGCCCAGACGTGCGCAACCCCCGCGATTTTCTACCTCGAAGCCCCGCAGAGTTTCGCGGTCGCGTTTGTGGCCAACCAGAGCCTCAATACCGGCGACGTGGTGCTCGTCAATCTCTATATCGATGGCGTCCTGCGCGGCACCGATAGCGCGACGACGAATGACCGCAACGCCAAGGTCCAGTTCCAATTCTGAAGGGTTCGCGGCAACTGTTATCCACAACGTCTGGAGCGGACGCGGGTTGCAGCGGAAAACTACACCCCAGCCTATGCAACTCTAACTCAGCAGATGTAAGCCGCCGTCAATCCAACTCTTTCTGGTCGACGCACGGCTGACCGCTTTTGTGGCAATTGAAGCAAACCCTTCTCTAACAAGAACCAGAGCATTCCCGTCCACAGCTTATCAACAGAAGCTGTGGACTTGATCTGCTCAGAGGACCGCTTGCGCGGCTTTGACTGCCTTTTGGGCGGCGTCGGCCATGTCGGTAGCCGCAATGACGTTGAGTCCGGAGTCCGCCAAGATGCGCCGGCCGATGTCGACGTTGGTACCCTCGAGTCGCACCACGAGCGGGACATTCAGTTTCACCTGTCGCGCCGCCTCCACCACGCCACTCGCGAGCACGTCGCAACGCATGATGCCGCCGAAGATATTGATCAGCACCGCGCGCACCTGCCGATCGGAGAGCAGAATCTTGAACGCTTCGGCTACGCGCTCGGCGGTCGCGCCACCACCGACATCGAGGAAGTTGGCCGGTGAGCCACCGCAGTGTTTGATGATGTCCATCGTCGCCATCGCCAACCCCGCGCCATTCACCATGCATCCGATGGTTCCGTCGAGTGCGATGTAGCTCAGGTCGTGTTTCGCAGCTTCCGTCTCCTTCGGATCCTCCTCGTTGAGATCGCGCAGCTCCCGCACCCCGGCGCGGTAGAGCGCGTTGTCATCGAAGCCCATCTTGGCATCGAGCGCCACAATGTTGCCCGCTTTGGTGATCACCAGCGGATTGATCTCCATCAGCGACGCATCGTGCTCGATGAACGCCCGATACACGCCGTCCATCAAGGCCACCGCTTCGCGGATCGAACTCGATTCCAGTCCTAACGCGAATGCCAACTTGCGCGCCTGGAACGCTTGCAGCCCGACCGCCGGGTCGATGATCTCGCGCAAAATCTTCTCCGGCGTCTTGGTTGCGACCTCCTCGATCTCCATGCCGCCTTCGGTACTCGCCATCATGACCGGACGGCCTACCGCACGGTCGATCACCATGCCGAGATACAGCTCACGCGCGATCGCGCTGGCCTCCTCCACCAGTACGCGCCGCACCACGCGACCGCTCGGCCCAGTTTGATGCGTCACCAGCGTTTTGCCGATCAGGCCAATTGCAAACTCGCGCACTTCATCCGGCGTGCGGCAGACCTTCACCCCTCCAGCCTTGCCGCGGCCACCGGCGTGAATCTGCGCTTTCACCACGCAGGTACCCCCGATCTCGCGCGCAATTGCTGCGGCCTCGTCGCCGCTGCTAGCCGCGCTCCCCTTTGGGACCGCGACGCCGTACTTTCGGAGGATATCCTTCGCCTGGAACTCGTGGATGTTCATGCCGCTCCTTCACCCCCAGAGAAGATCCTTGACCGCTTTGATCGTGGTCTGCCGACCGAGCTCCGCGATCGCGGTTGTCAGCGGAATCTCCTTCGGGCACACCTGCACGCAGTTCTGCGCGTTGCCGCAATCCGCGATCCCGCCTTCACCCATCACGGCGGCCAAGCGCTCATCCTTGTTCAGTGCGCCGGTCGGGTGCATGTTGAATAATACCACCTGCGCCATTGTGGCTGCCCCCATGAACTTCGACGAGTCGTTCACCTGCGGGCAGACTTCCAAGCAACAGCCGCACGTCATGCAGCGTGACAGCAAGTATGCGAACTCTTGCCGCTCGGCCGGCACGCGTGGTCCGGGACCTAGGTCGTACGTGCCGTCGATCGGAATCCAGGCATTGACCCGCTTCAGCGACTCGAACATGCGGCTACGATCGACGACGAGATCCCGCACCAGCGGAAACTTTGTCATCGGCTCCAGCGTGATCGGCTGGTTGAGGTGATCGACGAGCGCCGTACACGCCTGCCGCACGCGTCCGTTCACCACCATCGTGCACGAGCCGCAGACTTCTTCGAGGCAGCTGGCTTCCCACACCACCGGCGACGTCCGCTTGCCGTCCTTGGTCACCGGGTTGCGGCGGACCTCCATCAGGACGGACAGCACGTTGTGTTGCGCCTTGTACGGGATTTCAAACTCTTGCCAATACGGCGTGGCCGTCGGTCCGTCCTGCCGTTTGATGCGCAGCGTGATCGAGCGCGTTTCCATCGCCTGCCTCACGCCGCCTGCTTGTCGACGTCGTACTTGCGCGGCCGCGGCTTGATCAGCGATGTGTCGACCGGCTCGTAGCTCAACTGTGGCCCGTCGGAACTCCAGCGCGCCATCGTCGTCTTGAGGAAATTGGCATCGTCACGTTCGGGAAACGCCGGTTTGTAATGGGCACCGCGGCTCTCGTCGCGGCGCAGTGCCCCTTGCGTGATCACGCGCGCCAACTCGAGCATGCTCCACAGTTGCTTGATGAACGACACTTCCTGATTGGCCCATCGGCTCGTGTCGTTGAGCCCGATGTCGCCCCAGCGGTCCTTCAACTCGATAAGCTTGTTATCGGTCTCACGGAGCTTCGTATTGTCGCGGATCACGGTGACGTTCGCCGTCATCCACTCACCGAGTTCCTTGGCGATGCTGTAGGCGTTTTCCTTGCCGTTCATGCGGTAGATCTTGGCGAAGGCTTCCTCTTGTCGCTTCTTCTCCAGGTCGAGCGCGCGCTCGGCGCCATTTGCGCGTTGCCCCCGCGTGTAGTGCGCCATCGCCGGACCCGCGATCTGGCCACTGTAGAGACACGAAAGCAGCGAGTTCGCTCCCAGTCGATTGGCGCCGTGGTACTGGTAGTCGACTTCGCCGGCCGCAAACAGACCGGGGATGTTGGTCATGTGCGCATAGTCGACCCATACCCCGCCCATCGAGTAGTGCATGCCGGGAAAAATCTTCATCGGCACTTTGCGTGGATCGTCGCCCATGAACTTCTCGTAGATCTCGAGCACGCCACCCAATTTCCGATCGAGCACGTGAGGGTCGATGTTGGTCACATCGAGATAGACCATCTGCTCGCCGTTGACGCCGAGGTTCATCTCGAAGACGACCTTGAAGATCGCACGGGTCGCAATGTCGCGCGGGACCAGATTACCGTACGCGGGATACATCTCTTCAAGGAAGTACCACGGCTGGCCGTCCTTGTACGTCCAAACCCGGCCGCCTTCGCCGCGCACCGACTCGGAGATCAGCCGCAGCTTGTCGTTGCCGGGGATCGCGGTCGGATGCACCTGGATGAATTCGCCGTTGGCGTAAGTGGCCCCCTGTTGGTAGGCGATCCCCGCTGCGGCACCGGTGTTGACGATCGAGTTCGTACTCTTGCCGAAGATGATCCCCGGCCCGCCAGTGGCGAGCATCACCGCCCCGGCCGCGAAGGCTTGGATCTCCATCGTGCGCCCATTCATCGCAATGATGCCGCGGCAGCGTCCGCTCTCGTCTTGCACCGCCGACAGGAACTCCCAAATCTCAAATTTCCGCACCAAGCCGGCGGCCTCATGGCGACGCACTTGCTCGTCGAGGGCGTAGAGCAGTTGCTGTCCGGTGGTCGCGCCGGCAAACGCGGTGCGATGATGCTTGGTGCCGCCGAAGCGGCGGAAGTCGAGGAAGCCTTCGGGTGTGCGGTTGAACGGCACGCCCATGCGGTCGAGCAGAAACACGATGCCGGGTCCCGCCTCGCACATCGCCTTCACCGGCGGCTGGTTGGCGAGAAAGTCGCCGCCGTAAATTGAATCGTCGAAGTGCTCCTGCGGGGTGTCGCCCTCGCCCTTCCAATTCACCGCGGCATTGATGCCACCCTGCGCGCACACCGAGTGCGAGCGTTTGACCGGCACCACCGAGAACAGATCTACCGGGATGCCCATCTCGGCGATCTTGATAGTGGTCATCAGCCCGGCGAGGCCGCCGCCGACGACTATCAGTCGTTCGTCTGCCATTGCGATGCGTCCTTCACTTTGGTCCACTGGTTTGACGCGCCCGGACTCACCGGAACGCCGCGACTATCGCCACGCCGGACACGCCCATCACCACGAACAGCACCGTACACGCGTTCTGCACCGCGCGTTGGGCGCGCACGCCAACCGTAATGCCCCAGGTGATGCAGAATGTCGAAACGCCGTTGGTCAGATGGAACGCCGCCGCCAGAATCCCGATCAGGTACACGCCGAACCACAGGGGATTGCTGATCCACCCGTGCATGGTCTCGTAACTGATCGGCACGCTCCAGACATAGTTGTAGAAGCGCGTGGTGAACATGTGGAAGCCGAGGAACAGAAACGCCACAATCCCACTGATCCGCTGGAGCGAGAAGTAGACGTTGCGCGTGTAGCCGTAGCTGGTGAAGTTGTGCTGCGCTTCTCGCACGATGAACAGCCCGTAGATCCCATGGAACGCGATCGGCAGCCACAGCAGGAAAATCTCGATCAGCAGCAAAATGAACCACGGCGTCGACTCCAGCGTCTCGGCCGCGCGATCGAACACCTTCGGCCCCGCCAGGATCGTCACATTGATCGCGTACACATGCACCAGCATGTAGAACCCGATCGGTACGATGCCCGACAGGCTGTGCAAGCGGCGCAGCAAAAAGTGTCTGCGGTCATTCATCGGCATGCTCTCAATGTCCCTCCGACATCCCCGACGTTCTCTACGCGCCCTACTGAGCCATCGAACGGCCGCCAAGCAAAATGAAATCGAATTGCGATTGGCAGAAGTGTCGCTGTTACGCCGTGGGGAGGAACTTCTCGGTCGCCTCGACCAATTCGCGCACGTGGCTCACCGACACATCGAGGGCCTTGCGCTCGGCGGGCGTCAACTCGATCTCCACGACTCGCTCCACGCCGCCAGCGCCGATCACGACAGGGACCCCGACGTAGAACCCCTTCACACCGTACTCGCCTTCCAGCAATGCCGCGCACGGGAGCACTTGCTTGCGATCGAACAGGTACGCTTCCGCCATCTGAATCGCCGCGTGCGCCGGCGAGTAGTACGCCGACGTCTTGAGCAAGTTGACGATCTCGCCGCCGGCCTGACGGACGCGCTGCTCGATCGCATCGAGTCGCACCGCGGGAATCAACTTCTCGACCGCGACCCCACCGACCTGACAGTAGCTACGCACCGGCACCATGTCGTCGCCATGGCCGCCGAGGACGATCGCGTTCACGCTCTGCACCGACACCCCCAACTCCATGGCGATGAAGGTGCGATAGCGGGCCGAGTCCAGCACGCCGGCCTGCCCGACGACGCGCTGCTTGGGAAACCCGGTCAACCGCTTCATCGCCGTCACCATCGCATCGAGTGGGTTGGTGATGACGATGACGAACGCGTTCGGCGCGCGATCGCGGATGTTGCTCGCCACATCAGCCATGATCTTGGAGTTCACCGACAGCAGATCGTCGCGGCTCATACCCGGCTTGCGCGCCAAGCCGGCGGTGACGATGCATATGTCGGCGCCCGCGATGTCGTCGTACTTGTTGGTGCCGACGATCGCGGCATCGAAGCCTTCGATCGGACCCGATTCGAGCAAGTCCAGCGCCTTACCCTGCGGCAGCCCCTCGACCACATCGAAGAGCACCACATCGCCCAAGCCCTTGATGGCGCTCAGGTGCGCCAGCGTCCCGCCGATCATGCCCGCCCCGATCAGGGCGATTTTCTTGCGTGCCATGCTGTACCTTTCTGCGTGAAACTTCGGAGACGTAAAATGCAAAACGCGATCCGGGCACCTTTTACGTTTTACGTTTCACGCGCGCAAGTCACGGCGTAGACCGCAAGTGCCGCGCCGCGTCCGCGGCGACGTCATCGCGGGTCTCGTGGTAGGCGAAGGTCTCGCCGTTGATCCAGAACTACCACATCGGCAGTGCCGCCGAGACCGGCGGCTTGAATGGTTGCATCAAGCGGCAGACTGGTGATCGGATCGCGTGTCGGCGTCGCCACCGCGGTCATAGTCGCACTCGGCACGGCCGTCGCGGTCGACCCGGAGCGCCGGCGACGATGCCCCCGCGCAGCCCATGAGTCCGCTGGCAGTCAGTGCTCCAATGATGCACGTCAACGCAACTCTGCCACTCTCCCGCATCATTCCGTCGAGCCAGAGAGACGATAATCCCATGCCGCCGATGAACAAATTCCGTCCGTCGGGCTCGTACGCGTCGACATACTCGTGCGTATATGAGGCAGCTACGCCTGGCGTAGGCTTTGCTGTTTGTAGTGCGCCGTGACCTGGATGCAGACCTCACCTAACACCCGCGATCGAACCCAGACGTTGCTCCGGTTTCTTCAACAAGTGGGGCGACTCAGCTCCCGCGATGCCGCACGTCTCGCGCAGTCGGCGAGCGCCAACGATCAACCGGTCGAGCATCTGCTGGAGCAAGAAGGGCTGATCACGCAGAGGAACCTTGCCATCCTATTGGGCGACGCGCTCCAATTGCCGCTCGTGCACCGCTTTCGGCAATCGATCTCGCGTCCGCAGAGTCAATTGTCGGAGACGGCGGCTCGTGTCGCAATCGAGATGCTGATCGACGACGGCCTAGCCCGGCTCGCCGAAGGCGCGACGCCTCAGATACCGCGTGGAGCAAACGAACAGACCGTCCAACCGTCGGCTGAGCCCGCGCCGCAACCGACCTCTCAACCGAAGCCTGCCACCACCGGCCGTGGCTCTCTCGCGACGCCGACTGCGGCGCGGAGCTTCCGAGCCCTCGTCGTGGACGATGACCCCGACTTGCGCCGGATCGTTCGGGCAACAATCGAGCGGTCCGGCCTCGGCTTGACGGTCATCACCGCCCAGGACGCCGACGAAGCACTCACGCTCACGGAACTCGAGCGCCCTGACGTGGTCATCCTCGACCTATCGATGCCAGGCCTCGATGGCTACGACATGTGTCAGCGCTTGCGTCGCGCCCGCCACACGAAGCGTGTGCCGGTTCTGATCTTGAGTGCAAACGGGACCCCGGAAAGCGTCGATCGCGCCCGCAGGGCCGGTGCCAGCGACTATGTAGTCAAGCCGTTCAAACGCGAAGATTTCATCGCGCGGGTTCGCCGGCTCATCGACGGTGCCTTTGGAGCGACCGCCACCGCCGGGCACACTCAGGAGCCGCCGTACTGAATGTCTTCTGCCCGACCGTAGAATCCTCAAGAGATCATCAAATGCCAAACGGCGACCTTCGCGCATCGGCCACGAGCGGACGGGATACATTGGAGTCGCAGCGCAAGATTCTCGCCGGGCTGTTGGCGCGCTTCACCGCTGACCGCGACATGCTCATTGCCACCGTGCAAGCCTGCGAGCGCCGACTCCACTCGCTCGCTGCCCGGGTCGACAATCAACCGTGCGTCGATGCCAGCGCGGCTATCGCTTCGCCGGCAATCAGCGAGATCCGCGACTCGATCGCGCAGCTCCAGGACGCCCAAACCCATGCGACCGCCGAGGCGCGCGCAACGGCCGACCAGGCGTTGGCGCGCGCCGAGGATGCGCTACAACGAATCGAGGGCGTCCTGAGCAACCTCTCGGACAACGGGAGCAAGACCGACGAGCTGCTCGCCTGTGTTGTCGCCGATCAAGACACGCTCATGGGCGCGTTCCAGGAGGGCGTGCGGCGCGTTGAAACCATTGCCGAACGCATCGATGCCATGACCGCGAACGCCGCAGAGGCCCACACTAGTGCCGAGAGCGCGATGCCGCACCCCGACCAGCACGGAAGTTCGCATCCATCTCGGTCAACAATGGCCGAACACCTGCAGGCGTTGCTTGGAGCAATCGAGTGGTACTCGGATCACCACGAGCGGCTCGAAGCCGAACTCGATCGCGTCAAGGCGGTCCCCGACGATCCGTCCTCTCAACGTGATGGCCGCCTCGCCACCCTCGAGGCCGAGCTGAGTAGTCTCCGACGCCAGACGGAAGCTGCGTCGCGAAACCAGCCGACCTCGCCCGCGCAGCGAAACGGGCGGACTCAGTCACTGGTTCTCGGCGCCGGACTTGGCGCGCTTGGTGTGTTCGCCGTGCTTGCCGTCGTTCAGCGACAAGACGCACCGCGGCCCTCGATC
Organism: Binatia bacterium; assembly: GCA_041477755.1. Taxonomy (GTDB): domain Bacteria; phylum Desulfobacterota; class Binatia; order HRBIN30; family JACQVA1; genus JACOST01. The sequence goes on along the minus strand of JBGOUW010000001.1, from coordinate 6,627 downwards.
CCGCGTTCGAGTGTAGTCGACGACCAGCCGCGCCCGCGCGGAGCGGAAGTTACAGCACCGCTCGCTGCTCCGGCGCACGACGGCGCGGTCCAGCCTGGCCGTCTCCCATCGCAGCTCAATGAAGCGCGACCCGACGAAGCGGTTGTCGCCCAAGCACCGGTGCCACCCACCGCGATTGTCGAACCAAGTGCCGATCACCTGGATGCTGCCAGCGCCGCGGCTCCAGCAGTCCCCTCCGAGCCCCCACCCGTAACCGAGCAGAGCGTTGCGGCCCCGGCCATTGTGCCGCCTGCCGTCGGGTCGCCTGGCGAGTCGTCTAGATGGATCGCCACGCTCGGAACAGAATGGACAACTACGGCGATCGTCGAACCCGAGCACAAGCGAGTGTGCCTCTATCGCCGTGCCACTGACAAGATCGTAGAAGAAGGATGTTATCCGATCATCGCCGCGCAGACATCGTCCTGGCCGCGCTGGCTGGTAGCCAGCGACACTACAACCGAGCGTATTCGTCTCGTCGATGAAACCGGGAAGAAACGGCTCAAGATCGTTCCGGAGCGACACGGCCTCGGTCCTGACCTCGCGCAACTCAGGCAGTCGGACTTCGATGCCCTATCGAGCAGAATTACGCCGTGGCAAACTGCCTGGCTCGGCGTCGGCCAAGCCCCGTCCCCGACCACTCTTCGAGATGTTGACACACTACGAGAGGCGCTGGAGGGCTGGCGTCAGGCCTGGGAGCAGCGCCGGCTCGATGAATACGTCGGATTCTACAGCGCATCGTTCGTACCGGAATCCGGAGGAAGCGTTGCTCAGTGGCGCGCCCGCAAGGCGTTGTTGTTCGAACAGAGCGGGACAATCGCCGTACAGATTGCCGGTTCGACCGTGGCGGTCTATCCAAACGCGCCAAATACGCCGGACACGCGCGACACGACGGCCATCGTGAGCTTCAACCAGTCGTATCAGTCCCCGCTCTCGACGTCGCACGCCTTCAAAGTGTTGCAATGGCAACGCGACGGCGACCGGTGGAAGATTCGTGCGGAGACCGTGTTGCACGAATCGAAGCCATAACTCCGACCTACCGATCCCGTTACTGCATACGCGCCCCTCGGCGCCTGCCCGTTCCGCAAGCATCTTGCAAGCCGGCGGCACATGCGCGATTGTCCGCGGCGCGGGAGGACACTCAATGCAAACTCGGCAACTCGGCGGACTGACGGTGTCAGCCATCGGACTCGGCTGCATGGGCATGAGCGAGTTCTATGGTCCCACCAACGACGCCGAATCGATCGCCACGATTCATCGCGCCCTCGATCTCGGCGTCACCTTGCTCGATACCGCCGACATGTATGGTCCGTACATCAACGAAGAGCTGATCGGCCGCGCCATCCGCGGGCGGCGCGACGCCGTTGTACTTGCCACCAAGTGCGGCATCGTCCGCGACCAGACCAACAAAATGGTGCGCGGCATCAACGGACGGCCCGACTACATCCGCCAGGCGTGCGACGACAGCCTCAAACGGCTCGGCGTCGATGCGGTCGATCTCTACCAACTCCATCGCGTCGATCCGACCGTGCCGATCGAAGACAGCGTCGGCGCGATGGCCGACCTGGTGCGCGCGGGAAAGACGCGCGGCATCGGCCTATCCGAGGCTAGTGCTGACACGCTTCGGCGGGCGCACAAGGTCCACCCACTCGCCTCAGTACAATCCGAGTACTCGCTGTGGAGCCGCGATCCGGAAGACGACATCCTACAAACCTGTCGCAAGCTTGGCATCGGGTTTCTCGCCTACAGTCCGCTCGGCCGCGGCTTCCTCACCGGCCAGATCAAGCAGTTCGACGACCTTGCGGCTAACGACTACCGTCGCTTCTCGCCGCGTTTTCAGGGCGAGAACTTTCAGAAGAACCTCGACCTCGTCGCACGCATTGAGGCCATCGCGAGTGAGAAACGCTGCAAGGCCTCGCAGCTCGCGCTCGCGTGGGTGCTCGCGCAAGGCGACTTCATCGTGCCGATCCCTGGCACCAAGCGGCGCACCTACCTCGAGGAGAACCTCGGCGCGCTGGACGTCTCGCTGAGCGCCGCCGACCTCGCGCGCATCAACGAAGTCGCGCCGCACGGCGCCGCCGCGGGATTGCGATACCCTGAGGCCATGATGCAGTCCGTCAATCGCTAACCGGAAGGAGATGAGCCGATGAGCAACGCCTGCCTGTTCGATCGTCTTGGTGGCTACGGCGCCATTGCCGCAGTTGCCAGCGATCTGCTGCCGCGCTTGCAAGGTGATCCGCAACTCGGTCGCTTCTGGCAACATCGCAGCGCGGATGGCGTCAAGCGGGAGAAGCAGCTTCTGATCGATTTTTTGTGTTCGAGTGCGGGCGGTCCGCTGTACTACACGGGACGCGACATGAAGACCTCCCACGCCGGGATGCGGATCAACGAACGCGACTGGACGGCTTTCCTTGGGCACCTCAATGCCACGTTGGATGCGTTCCGCGTTCCTCAGGTCGAGCGCGACCAAGTTGTCGCCTTCGTGCAAAGCACGAAAGCCGACATCGTCGAAGCGTAGGCGTCGATTGCGCACGAAAGAACGAAGAGCCTAGCGATGGCCCTCGTCCTCTATCACTCGCCCTACTCTACCTGCAGCCAGAAGGTGCGTCTCGTCCTGGCGGAGAAGGGACTCGACTACGCATCACGCAAGATCAACTTTGCGACGGAAGAGCAGCTCAGCCCGGAGTACCTCGCGCTTAATCCCAACGGTGTGGTGCCGACGCTGGTACACGACGACCAGCCGATCACTGACTCCTCGTGCATCATGGAGTACCTCGACGACGTGTTTCCGCAACCGGCCCTGTCGCCCCGCACTGCGCTCGGACGCGCCCACATGCGGGCCTGGCTCCGCTACTTCGAGGAGGTACCGACCGCGGCGGCGCGCGTACCGTCCTTTCACAGCGTCTTCCTTCCGGTGCTGCGGGTCGTGCAGAGTGAAAGCGACTTCGATTCGTCCGCCGATCGACGGCCGATTCGCAAGGGCTTCTATCGCAAGATGAACTCCGGGAGCGGGTTTACATCCGCAGAGCTGGAACATTCTTCCGAGCAGCTGCAACAGACCGTCGATCGCATCGAGCGCGCGCTCGCGCACGGTCCGTGGATTATGGGAGAGCAATTCACCCTCGCTGAGTGCTGCGTCGCACCGCTCGTCGACCGCATGGACGACATCGGGATGAGCGCAATGTGGGCGGAGCGCCCGCGCTTCACCGACTGGCTCAAGCGCGTCCGCGAGCGCCCTTCGTTCAGTCACGCATTTTACCAGGGCTCCCGCCTCTCCGAGCGCCCCGAGTTTGAAAACGCGATCCGCGAAGCGCGCAGGGTCTGACGGCGGGGTGTACTGAGTGTGTCGATCCCGCCGGTTCCGACGGACTAACCGCGCTACAGAGTGGAGCGCCTCATCTCCACTCACCTCTCGGGGGAACTGCGCCCTCTTAGGCAGTCTGTCGCTGTAGCGGTGCACGGCGGTACGCCCTTTTCGCGTACAACATTGCGTCCGGATGGGCGCACAGCCCTGTGCCCCTACGATGACGAGTGCGCAGTCCCGATCCGCGCCACCAGGCCGTCATCCGGTCTCCTTCATTTCCCACTCCGTATTCCGGACTCCCCGCTCGGCATTCCCCATTTCATCAGACCGTCTTCACTTCCATCTATTCGCGCGCGACTGCGTCACCCTCCGCGCCGCCGTTGCCCCGCGATTTGAAGTTCCGCAGCGTGCGTGATTTACGACGCGCATGAAGCTCGGACTGCAAATCGGCTATTGGATGATGGGGCCGGAGGATCCCATCGATCTCGTTCTCGAAGCGGAACGCTTGGGGTTTGACTCGGTGTGGACCGCGGAAGCGTACGGCTCGGACTGCTTCTCGCCGCTATCTTGGATCGGCGCGCGCACCAAGAAGATCAAGCTCGGAACTTCGGTGATGCAAATCTCGGCGCGCACACCCGCATGCGCCGCGATGACGGCGATGACCATCGATCATCTTTCCGGCGGCCGACTCATCCTTGGCATCGGCGTCTCCGGCCCGCAGGTCGTCGAGGGCTGGTACGGCCAGCCGTTTCCACGTCCGCTCGGCCGCACCCGCGAATGGGTCGAGATCTTCCGCGCCATTGTCCGCCGCGAAGCGCCGGTGAACTTTCAGGGCAAGCACTATCAGATGCCGTTTCAAGGCGGCACCGGCTTGGGCAAACCACTCAAGTCGATCGTGCATCCGCTGCGCGACACCATCCCGCTCTACCTCGGCGCCGAGGGTCCGAAGAACGTCGCGCTCGCCGCCGAAATCTTCGACGGCTGGTTGCCGCTGTTCGTGTCGCCGTTCCGGATGAACATCTTCGACGAGTCGTTGAAGCACAAGAAGCCGGGCTTTGAGCTGGCCGGCACGGTGACCGTGAACATCAACGATGATCTCGAACAGGCACTGCTGCCGACCAAGATGATGCTGGGCTTCTATCTTGGTGGCATGGGCGCGCGCAGCCAAAATTTCCATCTCAACTTGATGGATCGCATGGGCTTCGGCGATCAAGCCCGCAACGTGCAAGATCTCTTCTTTGCCGGCGATCGCGCCGGCGCGTTCGCCGCCGTCCCCAATGAGCTTGCCGATGAGATCTCGCTGTGCGGCCCGGTCGAGCGCATCCGCGAGCGGCTGCAAGTCTGGAAGAAGTCGGGCGTGACGACGCTACTCGCCGGCACGCGCGATCCCGCCGCGCTGCGGCTGTTGGCTGAAACGCTGCTGTGAGGCAGGGGCGTTACTGCCTACTGCCCTCCGCTTACTGCATACTCTTCTCAGAGCTGCATCGACTTGACCTGCAGATATTCCTCGAGCCCGTACTTGCCCAACTCGCGGCCATGGCCGGACTGCTTGTAGCCACCGAACGGTGCGAGCGGGTTGTAGCGCCCGCCGTTGATAGCGACCTGCCCTGTTCGCAAACGGCGTGCGACTCGTTTCGCGCGCTCGCTGTCGCCGGACCAGACCGCGCCCGACAAACCGTAGACCGTGTCGTTGGCGATGCGAACGGCGTCCTCTTCGGTGTCGTACGGAATGATCGACAACACCGGTCCAAAGATCTCTTCCTGCGCGATCGTCATTTCGTTCGTCACGTTGGCAAACACCGTCGGCTTGACGAAGTAGCCTTTGCTCAACCCGTCCGGCGCGTCGGCACCGCCGGTCACCAACGTCGCCCCTTGCTCGATGCCTTTGCGGATGTAGTTGCGCACGCGCTCGCGCTGCGTCGCCGAGATCAGTGGACCCAGCTTGGTCGTATCGCCGAGCGGATCGCCGACGGTGAACTTCTCCGCCGCCACCCTCGCCAGCCCGACCGCTTCTTCGTGCCGCGCCCGCGGCACCAACATGCGCGTCAGCGCGCTGCAGGTCTGGCCAGAGTTGAGGTAGCACTCGCTGACGCCGGAGGTCACGGCCTTCGGCAAATCGGCGTCGTCGAGAATGATATTGGCGGACTTCCCACCAAGTTCCAGCGCAACCCGTTTCACCGTGCGCGCCGCCAGCTCGCTGACGCGTTTGCCGGCGCGCGTGGAGCCGGTGAACGAAACCATGTCGATGTCGGGATGCGCTGCGATGGCTTCACCGACCACCGGGCCGGTGCCGCTGACGAGATTGAAGACGCCTTTCGGTAGGCCAACGCCGTCAATGATCTCCGTCAAGATGAACGCCGTCAGCGGCGCGACTTCACTGGGCTTGAGCACCACCGTGCACCCGGCCGCCAGCGCTGGAGCCACCTTGGCGATGACTTGATGCAACGGGTAGTTCCACGGCGTAATGCAGCCAACCACACCAACCGGTTCTCGCACTACCAACGAGTTGCCGATCTGTTCCTCGAACTTGAACTCGCCCAGCAGCTTCGCGTAGCTCCCCGACACCAGCGCCGGTAGTCCGGCTTGGATCGCCTTCGACAGCTTGAATGGCATGCCGACTTCACCGGTAATCGTGCGCGCGATCTCCTCGCTGCGCGCGGCCAAGCCCGCGGCGATCTTCTCGATCAGCACCGCGCGCTCGGCGGGCGTCGTTAGCGACCAGGCGGGAAAGGCGGCCTTCGCCGCCGCAACCGCCTTCGCCACGTCGTCGGGCGTACCATCGGGGATTGTCCCCATCACCGCTTCGGTCGCGGCATTGATGACCTCGATCTTGCCCGTGCCGCTTGACGCCACCCACTCACCGTTGATGTAGATCCTGTCGTACGTTTGCATCACCGCTCCTCCTCAATCGCTACTCGGGCTTTGTGTATTCGAATGAGGCGCCGGCAAATCCGCTCGGCTGCGGCATCGGTCGGACTTCCCCCTGCAGCGCACTGCCGCCAGCCGTGAAGCCACCGTCGACAACCATCGCCGCCCCGGTCACGAAACTCGACTCGTCGCTCGCGAGATACAGCGCCATGTTCGCGATGTCATCCGGTACCCCCGCCCGTGGAATCGGCTGAAGTGCAGCCATGAACTGCGCGGTCACCGCTTCGCCACCGGGTACGCGCCCCGAAATCAGTGGAGTATTGATACCACCCGGACAGATGCAATTGACGCGAATCCGATCCTTCGCCAACTCGATCGCCACCGAACGGGTCAGGTTGATCACCGCCGCCTTCGCCGCG
>JBGOUW010000087.1:0-12457 GCA_041477755.1 Binatia bacterium | reverse complement strand
GAATTCAAGCAGCTCTACGTTGAACGCGCCACGGCAAAGCTGCACGAGGCCGACTCGCGCAACGACGAAAATGAGAAGGCCCGTTGGCAGCGCGTCATCGACGAAGTGTCTCGGTCAAAACCGGAGATCGCGCAGATCTATCTGCAAGACGCCAAGGTCGCGGATCGCTGCACGACCTGTCACCGCGGCATCGACAACCCGCTCTTTCAGGACGCCGCGCAACCGTTTCGCACGCATCCCGGCGACCTCCTGAAACAGCACGACGTCAACCGCTTCGGTTGCACGCCGTGTCACCAGGGCCAAGGCCCGGCCACCACGACCGGCGGTGCGCACGGCACAGAGGCGAATTGGCTCACTCCCTTGCTGCCGCGCGAGTACGTGCAAGCCGGCTGCGCCCGTTGCCACGAGGTCACGCAAGGACTCGCGGGGGCCGAGGCGGCTATCCGTGGCGATGGACTGTTCATGGAGAAAGGATGTTACGGCTGTCACGACGCGCAGGGCCTCACGTACCTCCCGAAATATTCGCCGCCGCTGAGCGCGTTGAAGTCCAAGCTCACCGATGTGAAGGACTGGACCTACGCGTGGGTCAAGGATCCGACTCACATCATCCCCGACACGATGATGCCGAACTTCATGCTCAAGGACGACGAGGTCGGCAAGATCACCGCGTTTCTGCTGAGTCTCCCCGACGCCGCGAAACCAAGTGCGGCACCCCTGGACCTCGCGGGCGCCGCGGCGCAGGAAGGCGAGCGTCTCTTCACCGAACGCGGCTGCCGCGGTTGCCACGGCGTCGGTCCGGACGAGCACAGCGTATCGCCGCGCGTCCCACATCTCGCGGGCATCGGTTCGAAGGTGAAGCCGGAATGGCTCGATCGCTGGATCGCAAACCCGAAGGAGTACACCCCCGACACCGCGATGCCCAAGCTGCAACTCACCGACGATGAACGTCATGCCGTGGTCGCGTATCTGCTCACGCTGAAGCGCAGCGAGCCGATTCCCGCGGCACCGGACCTCAGCGGCTTCAAAGCCGACGACGGTAAGCAACTGGTGAAACGGTACGAGTGCTTCGGCTGCCACGCGATCCCGGGTTTCGAACAAGTGCGCACGTCCGTGCCTAGCCTCGGCGAGTTCGCGCGCAAGCCGGTCGACGAGTTGGACTTCGCCCGCACCACCGACGTGCCGCGTACCAAGTGGGACTGGCTGAAGCGCAAGCTGCGTGATCCGCGCGCGTATGAGACCGAGAAGATCGAGTTGCTGATGCCGAAGATCGCAATGACCGACGAGGACGCGAAGACGCTCATTGGCTACGTGTTGAGCTTGGACACGGCGACCCTGCCGACGCGCTACGTGGTCAAAGCGACTCCCGCGCAACAGACCTTGCGCCAGCAGATCTGGATGGTGGCGCATCTGAACTGCAACGGCTGTCACCGCCTGAATCAGCGTGATCCGCAGATCGCGCGCTTCTTCGAGCGCAAGAACATGGTTCCACCGACGCTCGACGGCGCCGGTGGGCGCCTGCAGGGGCAGTACATGTACCAGTTCGTACTCGAGCCGAAGCAAGTCCGGCCCTGGCTCAAGATGCGCATGCCGACGTTCGGCTTCAGCGAGGCCGACGCGCGCACGCTGGTCGAAGGGTTTGCCGCCGGCGCGACCGTGACCAACCCGTACACGTACATTGCAAAAGACAACATCCCGGCCGATCATTTCGCGCGCGGCCTGCGGCGGTTCCGCCACTACAAGTGCGTGCAGTGCCATCCGACTTCGATCGATCAGGGATTGCCGGAAGGCGTGGACCCGGAAGATCTCTCGATCAATCTGATGCTCTCCAAGACCCGCCTGCGCCCAGAGTGGATCAAGGACTTCTTGGCCCGGCCCAAGCAGATCGCCGGCGCGCAGACGCGCATGCCGACAGTCTTCTATTCCGTGGAGGGGCAGCCCAAAGTCGAAGAGCCGCAAACCGACATTGGTGACATCACGACGTATCTGATGGGCATGACCGAGCCACCCGAAGTGAGCTTGCAGGCGGCAGAAGAGAAGAAGGCGACCGAAGTGAAGCAGCAGCAAGCAACCGATTGGACGAAGGTCGAGTACTGACACGATGCGATGCAGACACAACGCGACCGGCGTACACCGCCCATCGGCACCCGCGCAAACCTCACTCTGGATCATCCTGATTCTTCCGCCCGGACCGCGGCCCCTGTTGCGGAACATCCGCATGCCGCTACCCTGGTCAAAGCGTTCGCAGCGCCGCCGCGCCACGCAGGCGGGCCTCAGACTCCTCCTCACCGCGTTCATACTCGCCGGGCCGAGGACTGCCGGTGTCGCCGCGACACCTCCGCCAGACGCCGACAACGCGGCGCTCAACGCCGTCGGACCGCCGCTGACCGCCCTGCCGGCCAAGATCGCCGATCCGAGATGGCTGGTTGCATGGCTGCTCAAACCATCACAAGTGCGCCCCGGCACGAGCATGCCCGATTCCGGTTTCAGCACCGACGAAGCACTCGCCGTCGCACGCTATCTGCTCACGGGCGCCGCACCGGCGGAAGCGGGCGTGCACTGGCAAGGCGGCGACAGCCGCACGGGCGAGCAGTTGTTCGTCTCCCGCGGCTGCCGGGGCTGTCACGCGATCAAGCCGGACGAGTCGAGCGTGTCTGTGCGCGTACCGAATCTTTCCGGCATCGGCCTCAAGGTGCGTGGCGCATGGCTGTTCAACTGGATCAAGGCGCCGCGCACCTACAACCCGGATACCCCAATGCCGCGGCTGGTACTCACGGACGACGAGATCCGTCACCTCGTGGCGTTCCTCCTCACCCGGAAAGCGGGCGCTGAGCACCTCGCCGCCGCGCCGCGTTTCACAGCCACTGCCGATCCGGCGCAGGGGCGCGCCCTGATCGCGCGCTACGAGTGCGCGCAGTGCCACGCGGTGGCGGGATCGCCGCCACCCGCCCCGGCCTTCGAACTCGCGCGTGACCATACACCCGACGCCGCGTTGAGCAGCGGCCGCAAGTTGGTGGCGTACTACAATTGCCGCGGCTGTCACCGGATCGAAGACACCGGCGGCGCGATCGCGCAGCATCTCGAACGCAAGACCTTCGCCCCCCCGACCCTCGAGGCCGAAGGCGCACGGGTGCAGACGTCGTGGCTCACGGGATTCTTGCAGCACCCGACGGCACTGCGCCCGTGGTTGCAGCTGCGCATGCCCGACTACGGTTTCTCGCCCGCACAGGCTTCGGCCTTCGCCCAGTATTTCGCCGCGCTGGCGGAGATCGCGGCGGTAGACGAGCCGCGATCGCCGGGCACCAGCGATCACGTCGCACGCGGGCTGCGGCGAGTGGCGCACTACAAGTGCGTGCAGTGCCATCCCACGTCGGTTGATCAGATGCTGCCCGAGGGCACCGATCCCGAGAATCTCTCAATCAATCTCATGCTCGCCAAGACCCGCCTGCGATCCACGTGGATCAAAGACTTCCTCGCTCGGCCGAAGGCGATTGCCGGCGCGCAGACCCGCATGCCCACCGTCTTCTATTCCGTCGACGGTCAGCCGAAAGTCGAAACACCGCAAGAGGACATCGACGACATCACGACGTATCTCATGGGCATGACCGAGCCACCGGAGGTCAGCTTGCGAGCGGCAGACGAGAAGAGAGCCGCCGAGATGAAGCGCCAGCACGACACAGATTGGATGAAGATTGAGTACTAGCCGCAAGGACGAGCATCGGCATGATCAACATTGGGGACCACCCGGCCCATGACTTCACTGATCCGCTCGGCATGCTGAGCGACTGTCATCGCCGCATCGAGCGGTTTCTTTCCCTCCTGATCACTATCACTGTGGAGTCCGCCGGCAGTCGACCGACCAGCGCACAAGCCGAGGCGCTGCGGCTCGCTCTGCAGTATTTCCGCGAGGCCGCGCCGAAGCACACGGCCGACGAAGAAGACTCGCTGTTTCCACGCCTGCGTGCGTGCGAGCACGCAGGTGCACGGGCAGCGCTGAGCGAGATGGAGAAACTGCACCAGGAGCATGAACGCGCAGCCGTTCAACACACCGACGTTGATCGGATCGGCGGTGAGTGGTTGTGGGACGGACGGCTCTCGCCGCGTGACGCCGATCGGCTCGCCGAGTTGCTGCACGATCTCGCGGCGACGTATCGCCCGCACATCGCCCACGAAGACAGCGTCGTCTTTCCATTGGCGCGAACAGTCTTGCCTCAACCGGCGCTGGCTGAGGTGGGTCGCGAGATGGCGCGGCGCCGCGGGTTGAACCCCGACACAAATAGAACTGACAATGATCATTCTCGCCTACCGACCGAACGGTAGACTTGTCCGCGATGGCGCATCCGAGAACCCTGACCCGGCGTGACTTCCTCCGCGCCACCAGCGCGGCGGCGGTTTCACTCGCGCTGACCAATCTCGAATTCGGCTGCGGTGCTCCCGAACCGCCAGCCACGACGGCGCAAGCGGTAGCCACACCGCAGGCAACCGCCGCGCAAGTCGCGGTGCCGGCGTATCGCAGCTGGGAAGACATCTACCGCCAGAAGTGGACCTGGGATTCGGTTGCGCGCGGCACGCATACGATGGCCAACTGCGTCTCAGGCTGCGCGTGGAACCTGTACGTGAAGGACGGCATGGTGTGGCGCGAGGAGCAGCAGTCGCCATACGTCGCATCAAACCCGAGTTTGCCCGACTTCAATCCGCGCGGTTGCCAGAAGGGCGCGTGCGGATCGAGCCTGATGTACTCGCCCTCGCGCGTTCGCTACCCACTGCGACGGGGCGGCGAGCGCGGCGACGGCAAGTGGGAACGCATCTCCTGGGATGATGCGCTCGCCGCCGTCGCGAGCGGGATCGTCGATGCGCTGGAGAGCGAGGGGCCCGCATCCGTACTGTGCGAGATGGGTCCGAACATCGGTGCCGGACCGAACAGCGCGGCGCCGATGCGATTCTTCCGCATGCTCGGCTCGCCGACGATCGACTCGATGGCACAGATCGGCGACCTTTCCGTCGGTGCGACCATCACGCTCGGCAATGGCCATCCGTGCGGCTCGTCGGACGACTGGTGGCGCTCCTCGTATCTCGTGCTGTGGGCCTTCAATCCATCAGCGACCCGCATCCCCGACGCGCACTTTCTATGGGAAGCACGCTACCGCGGCGCGCAGGTTGTGGTGGTCGCACCCGATTTCAACAACAGTGCAATCCACGCCGATCTCTGGCTCAATCCGAAACCCGGCACCGACGCCGCGCTCGCCCTCGGAGCGGCGCAGGTCATCATTGAAGAGAATCTCTACAATGCAGCCTACGTCGCCGAGCAAACCGATCTGCCACTGCTGGTGCGCTACGACACCGGCCGCTTTCTGCGTGAGTCGGATCTGCGCGCCGGCGGCTCGGAGACCACGTTCTTCGTCTGGGACGCGCAACGAAAGCAGCCGGTGGCCGCACCGGGCAGCGGCTCGAGTACAACGCTCGAGATGAAGGATCTCCATCCCGATCTCACCTTCAGCGGCCACATCCCCATCGGCGGCAAGGCCGTGGCCATCAGGACCGTCTTCGTCCGCTTGCGCGAGCAACTCGACGCCGAGTATCGCCCGGAGAAGGTCGCGCAGACGACCGGCGTCTCGCCCGAGGTCATTCGCCAGTTCGCACGCGGCCTAGCCAAGGCTCCATCCGCGCTGATTCTGTCCTCGTGGGGCGCGTGCAAGTTCCTGCACGCGGACCTGATGCAGCGGGCGCAGATTCTGCTCGCGTCGCTCACCGGGAACATCGGTCGCGCCGGCGGCGGTTGGCGCGCCGGCGGCTTCTTCGCCCCGGAGGGATTTGCCCTGCTCGCGATTCAAGAAAACCTCGGCCTCATGAATCTCGCCTCCTTCGCCGCCAGCAACTACATGAACCCCGAGGAGACGCAGAAGTTTTTCGCCGCCTACTTCGTCCCGGGATCGATCTGGCACCTGGTGAACGGCGGCCTCGCCGAAGTGTCGGCAAATCAGCGCTACGGCGACACCAGCACGCCCCGGCCGCCGTCGGCGTACCTGCGTGAGGCCCTCGAGAAGAAGTGGTTTCCGGTGTCACCCAAGTCTAAGGTGCCGCAGGTGGCCCTGTCGATCTTCGGCAACGTGCTGCGCCACTCGCGCAACAACACCCAACTGCTCAAGACCATGTGGCCGAAGTTGAAGCTCGCCGTCGACGTGAACTTCCGCATGAGCGAGACCGGGCGCTGGGCCGACATCATTCTGCCCGCGGCGTATTGGTACGAGAAGGCCGATCTGAAGTACCTGGTCTCATTCATTCCGTACGTTCATCTCGGTGATCGCGCCGTCGCCCCGTTGGGCGAGGCGAAACCGGAGTGGGAGATCTTCTCACTCCTTGCCGCAGCCGTGGCGCGCGAAGCGCGCAAGCGCAATCTGAAGCCGTACACCGACATCGCCGGACGTGAGCGCGACGCGGGTCGTCTCGACGACGCGTTCGGCGACAAGGGTCGCTTCACAGCCAAGGACGAGGACAAGGCGCTCGAGTTCGTGCTGAGTTATTCCTCCATCACCAAGAATGTCGGGCTCGACGACTTGCGCCGCGAGGGTGCCGTGCGCTTCCGCGCCACGGGTCCGCCGGGAGGCACCGCCGGCTTCTTCAGCGACTACTCACCGACCGAACCGCTCGTGCCGCACCAGTGGTTCACCGAGAAGAAGCAGCGCTGGCCCACGCTTACCGGCCGGCAGCAGTTCTACATCGACCACCCGTGGTTCTTGGAGTGTGGCGAGGCGCTGCCGGTACACAAACCACCTCCGCAAGCGGGTGGCGACTATCCGATGGTGCTCAGCGGCGGGCACACGCGCTGGAGCATTCACTCCACCTGGCGCGATCAACGCCAGATGTTGCGCTTGGAACGCGGCGAGCCGGTGGTCTACGTCAACGATCGCGATGCGGCCGCGCGCGGCATCACCGATCACGATTTGGTCCGCGTGCGCAACGACCTCGGCGCCTTCGTGCTGCGCGCAAAGGTCGCGCAGTATGTCCGTCCCGGCATGGTCTTCGTCTACCACGCGTGGGAGCCGTACCAATTCCAAGGGTCGCGCAGCGACCACGCGATCATTCCGAGTCCGTTCAAGGCCACCTCGCTGGTCGGCGACTACGGCCAACTCCAATGGCACTACGCCCACTGGGAGCCGAACCAAGTCGATCGCGATACCAAGGTCGAGATCGAGCGGGCATAGGAACTACGGAGTAAGGTCGGCGCCGACAAAGCGGCGACCTCCAACGGATCATTGCCCCTGGAGGGGCGCGCTTCCTCGCGCCCGTTTCGCCGCGATCGTCCTTTGCCTCTCCACTGACTTCGCGATTGCGGCTAGAAGTACCGGCAGCGGGTCCCTTTGCACCTTCGCGTCTTGGCGGTTCTGCGTTGAACTCCGTCATTCTCATCGAGCGCTGACCAACGTCATCCTTCCCCCTGCTTTCGCGCATCCACCTCCACCCTACCGAACGGTAGGAAGGTCGTGACCGCATGTGCCCTACGGGCCGATGGAGGTGCGCATGGAACTGACGCGTCGCAATTTTCTCCGTTCGGCGGGAGCCGCTACGGTGCTGCTCTCGCTCGATCACCTCACGTTCGTCCCGCCGAGCGTTGCCGCGCAGTCGCAGGGTTCGCTCCCTGACATTCCGCCGTATCGTACGTGGGAGGACGTCTACCGGCAGAAGTGGGTCTGGGACAAGGTGGTGCGCAGCAGCCACTGGGTAAACTGCTGGTACCAGGCCCACTGCGCCTGGAACGTCTACGTGAAGGACGGATTGGTCTGGCGCGAGGAGCAGGCGGCAGATTACCCGCAGATCCGCCCCGACGTCTCCGACTTCAACCCGCGCGGCTGCCAGAAGGGCGCCTGCTTCAGCGAGCGCATGTACGACCCGACGCGGGTCAAGTTCCCGCTCAAGCGCGTCGGGGAACGCGGCTCGGGCAAGTGGGAACGCATCTCCTGGCAGCAGGCGCTCGACGAGATCGCCGACTCGATGATCGACACTATCGTCAAGGAAGGCACCGACCGGGTGGTCTGGGACCTCGGGCCGGGCATTTCGCTCGGCACGCAGACGGCGGGGCAAGGCCGCCTGCGCGCCCTTCTCGACTCCACGTCCCTCGACATGAACACCGAGATCGGTGACGGGCACCGCGGCGCGGCGGAAACTTTTGGAAAGATCGTCTTCGAGCGCTCGGCCGACGACTATTTTTTCTCCGACTTGATTCTGTGCTGGGGCGCGAACCCCTTGTACACCCAGATCCCGAACGCGCACTTCCTGCTCGAGGCGCGCTACAAAGGGGCGGAACTCGTCTGCATCACGCCCGACTACAGCGCGTCGGCGCTGCACGCCGACCGTTGGATCCCGGTGAAGCCCGGCGGCGACGCGGCGCTCGGACTCGGCGTCGCGCAGGTGCTCATCGCCGAGAACCTCATCGATCGCGCCTTCGTCCAGGAACAGACCGACTTGCCGATGCTCGTGCGTGATGACACGCACCGTTTCCTGCGCGGCTCGGACCTCAAGGACGGCGGTGATGGAGACCAGCTCTATCTACACGATTCCAAGCAGGGCGTCGTGCCCGCACCGGGTCGCAGCCTAGCACTCGAAGGGCTCGAACCCTCGCTCGAAGGCCGCTTCGACGTAACCCTCGCCAACGGCAAGAAGGTCAGCGTGCGACCCGTCTTCGAACTCCTCCGCGCGCACCTGGCGGCCTACACGCCCGAGAAGGCCGCCGCTATGAGCGGAACACCCGCGAGCCAGATCCAGGATCTCGCGCGCCGTCTCGCGAAGGCGAAGGCCGCGTCGATGGTGACCACCAGCAACTTCGCCAAGTACTACCACGGCAACCTGATCGAACGGACGCAGGCCCTCGTCTTCGCGCTCACCGGCAACTACGGCAAGAAGGGCAGCGGCTTCGTCGGCTTCCCCTTCCTCATGCACGACGGACTCGAGAAGTTCGTGCTCGGGGCCTTCGGCCTCGGGTTGCGCGGGCTGATCGGCGCGTACGGCCTCTACGAAGGCGCGCGCCTGGAGATGGCCGGCTTCACCGACGAGATGAAGATCTACGAGCGCAGCCGCAAGAGCTTCGAGTCAGGAATGGAGTGCTCGGGCGCGCTATTCTGGTACGTCCACGGCGGGCTGCTCGAGGCGAGCGAGCAGCTGCAGGCGTGGGACCCGTATCTGAAGCGGCCGGTGCGCGAGGTGCTCGACGAATCGCTCTCCAAGGGCTGGCAGTATGTCTGGCCCAAGCCCGGCAACCCGCCGCGCGTCATGTTCTCGCTGGTGAGCAATCCGCTGCGACGCATCCGCGCCTATCCGTTGCTGCTGAAGAACCTGTGGCCGAAGCTGCGCACGATCGTCACCATCGACTGGCGCATGACCTCCACCGCGCTGCAGTCGGACTACGTGCTGCCGGCGGCCGGCTGGTACGAGCGTACTGAACACAAATGGGTGACGCCGCTGATGCCGTTCATTCACGCCGGCGAGAAAGCGACCTCGTTCTACGAGGCCAAGTCCGACTGGGAGATCTTCGCGCTGATGGCGAAGGCGGTCGACGCCCGCGCTGCCGCGCGCGGCATCACCGAGTTCAAAGATCGCGCTGGCCGCACTCGCTCCTTCGCCGGACTCTACGACCAGTTCTCCTCGAACGGCGAGTACGGTCCCACCGACGACGACAAGGTAGCGGGCGCAATCCTCCAAAACGCGACTAACCTGGAAGGCGTAAAGTGGGACGATCTGAAGAAGAAGGGCTGGGCTCGCTTCACCGGCCTGGGCAACAGCATCGCCTCGATCGGTTGCGCGACGAAGATCAAACCGGACGACACCATCACGCCCTTCACCGACCACGTCTTCGACAAAAAGCCCTACCCAACGCTGTCGCGGCGCATCCAGTTCTACCTCGACCAGGAACTCTACGTGGAGATGGGAGAAATGTTGCCCGCCCACAAAGATCCTCCGACCGCCGGCGGGAAGTACCCGCTGCAGCTCACCGGCGGGCACACGCGGTGGAGTATCCACTCGGCGTGGCGCGACTCGCGGGTGATGCTGCGGCAACAACGCGGCGAGCCGATCGCGTACATGAGCGCCGTGGACGCGGCCGCGCGCGGCATCACCGACGGCGAGCACGTACGTGTGCACAACGACCTCGACTCGTTCGAGATCATGGTGAAGGTGGCGCCGAGCGTGCGGCCCGGTCAGTTCATCGTCTATCACGCCTGGGAGAACTACCAGTTCCGCGGCCAGAAGGGTTTCCAGAATCTCGTCCCGACGCCGCTCAACCCGGTGGAGCTTGCGGGCGGCCAGTTTCACCTGCGTCCGATGGCGATCTGCCTGCAACCGAGCCACACCGACCGCGATACGCGCGTCGAAGTCAGCCGTGTGGCGGCGTGACCAGGTACCGTCCCTCTTCGGCTAAAGGCTGGCAGGAGGCATCTCGTGCGTGAGTGTATCGTTGTGTTCGGCGCTCATCCTGACGACAGCGAGATTGGTGCGGGCGGCACCATCGCAGCATACGTTCAACGCGGCCACCGTGTGGTGATGGTCAACGTGCGCGTTCCGGGCGGGCCGGACGACGTGTCTCATCACGATCAACCGCGGCGGCGCGGCGAGGCCGAGCACGCCGCGCGCGCGCTCGGCGCCGAGTTGATCAGCTTGGGGCTCACGCGCGAGGCGCTGCAACCGAGCGCGCGGTTGGTTGCCGCGTTCGATCAGCTGCTGGCCGATGTGCAGCCGACCGCGATTTACACGCACTGGCTGGGTGACAGTCATCCCGAACACGTCGCCTTGTCGCGTGCGGTGCTCGCGTCGGCGCGTCGCAACGCCTGCTCCTTGTACATGTACGAGGCGACCCTTCCCGGCGGCATCAGCACCGACGCGTTTCGGGCGCAAAAGTTCATCGACATCAGCGATACCATCGACTGCAAGATGACCAGTCTCGCCTGCCATGAGACGCAGCTGGAGCGCTACGGCCAAGCCTGGCTCGAAGCGATCCGTGGGCGTGCCGCCCAGCGTGGTTTTCAAATCGGTTGTCGCTACGCCGAGGCCTTCGAAGTCGTGAAGGAACTCGCCGCGATCCCGGCCGTTGGGTCAGGATGAAATCGGACCTGGCGGCCGGCGACGCGCGTCGGGTTCTCTACCAGCTGGTGCTCATCCGCGGTTTCGAGGAGAGCGTGTTGAAGCTGGTGAGCGACGGCAGCATTCGTGGCACCACCCATCCCTATGTCGGCCAAGAAGCCGTGGCGGTGGGTGCCTGCCTCGCGTTACGTGCCGACGATTGGGTAATCAGCACGCACCGCGGCCACGGGCACTTGCTCGCCAAGGGCGGCGATCCCAATCGGTTGATGGCCGAACTGTTCGGCAAGGCCACCGGCTACGGCGGCGGCAAAGGCGGCACGCAACATATGGCCGACTTCGCCGTCGGTCACCTCGGATCAAACGGGATCACCGGTGGCGGCATTCCCATCGGTACCGGCGCCGCGCTGTCGGCGCAGATGCGCGGCAGCGGTCAGGTGGTGGCGGTCTTCTTCGGCGACGGTGCCGCCAACCAAGGGACGTTTCACGAATCGCTCAATCTCGCGGCGCTGTGGCACTTGCCGGTGGTGTACGTGTGCGAGAACAATCTCTACGCGATGTCGACCGCGGTGCGCGATGCGTGCGCGATCGAACACATCGCCGAGCGCGCGTCCGCCTACGGCATGCCGGGGGTGCAGGTCGACGGCATGAATGTTTTTGCGGTCGCTGCCGCCGTACGTACGGCCGTTGACCGGGCGCGCGCTGGGCGGGGTCCGAGTTTGATTGAGTGCAAGACCTATCGTTTCCTGGGTCACTCGAAGAGCGATCAACGCGTGTATCGGAGCCGCGACGAGGAATCGGCGTGGCGTGCACGCGACCCGATCCCACGCCTGCGCGCGACCATGCTGGAGCGCGGACTTGCGAGCGCCGCTGAGATCGATGCCATCACTCGCGAGGCGCTCGCCGCCGTCGAGTCCGCCGTCGAGTTCGCCCGGCTGAGCCCGTTTCCCGAAGCGCAGGCGCTCACCGAGGGCGTGTTCGTCGAAGGGACCGGCTGAATGATGCGCGAGTTGACCTACTGGCAAGCTCTGCAGGAAGCCTTGCGAGAGGCGATGACGCGCGATCCCACTGTGTTCGTGATGGGTGAGGACATCGGCGAGTACGGCGGTGCTTTCGGCGTGACGCGCGGCCTGCTCGCCGACTTCGGACCGCAGCGCATCCGTTGCACGCCGATCTCCGAAGCCGCGATCGTCGGCGCCGCAATCGGTGCCGCCATCACCGGCATGCGGCCGGTGGTGGAGATCATGTTCATGGACTTCGTCACCTTGGCGATGGACCAGCTCGCCAATCACGCGGCCAAGCTGCGCTACATGTACGGCCCGCAAGTGCGGGTGCCGCTGGTCGTGCGGACACCCGCGGGCGGCGGGCGGTGCTACGGCGCGACGCATTCGCAAAG